>JAFMFB010000069.1 GCA_017856435.1 Burkholderiaceae bacterium | reverse complement strand
TGTGCTGGGCAGCAGGCTCACCACGGCAAAGGTCATCACAGAGGTGGCTGCCATCACCCAGACCAGGGTGGTGAACCCGGCGGCTTTGACGATCGGGCCAATCAACCAGACCGCCAGCGAACTGGCGCCCAGTGACACTGCCAGGCGCATGCCCGAGACGCGTGAGCGCATGGCATCGTCGACAAACCGCACAATCATGGCGTCGATGAACGGGATCGAGCCAAAAATGGCGGCCATGAAAATGAGCTGGGCGATATAGAACCACCAGCCCTGCGTGTAGTTGGCTATCAAGAGCCCTACAAATTGCACCGCGATAACCGAGCGATACAGGGTTTTCAGGGCAACCCTGTCCAGCAGATGCCCAACCAGCAGTTGCGTCAGCGAGGCCAGCACATACACCCCGGCCAGAAACGTGCCGATCTGAGCCGGGTCTTGAGAGATAGCCACAAACTTGCTGGCCAGCAGCTCGTAGTTGCTGCTGGTAGAAAAGTTGAACAGCATGCTGCCGCTGGTGGAAGCAATCGTCATCACCAGCAACAGCTTGGGCACCGAAACACCTTCGTGCTGACCGCTGGCGGCTTTCTTTTTGGCCGGGGCCATGGCCTCACGGGGGGCTGACATGGCAAACAACACACCACACCCGACGCTGACCACCCCGGGAATTACAAACGCCATGCGCCAGCCGAAATATTTGACAAACAAGCCGGTTACCACAGCAGCGGCGGCCAGCCCCAGGTTGCCGGCCAGGCCGTTCACGCCGATGGTCCAGCCAGGCCGCTGCGCCCCCTGCACCAGCATGGGAATGCCCACCGGGTGATAGATCGATGCCGCGCAGCCCAGCAGCGCCAAGGCCAGCGCCAGTTGTATCGGTGACTGGGTCAGCGCAACCAGCAGCGAGGCCAGTCCGATGCCGATGAAGAAGACAATCATCATCTGGCGCCGGCCCCACAGATCGCCCAGGCGGCCCGCCGGAATGGACCCCAGGCCAAAGAAGAAAAAAGCCGCCACGCTGTAGGGCATCAGATCTTCCCAGCGCGCCACGCCAAAATCTTTGGCAATGGTGGTGACCGCGGTGGCAAAAATCAGCAGGAACATATGGTCAAGGGCATGACCGATATTCAGCAGCAGGCTGGTCGATTTATTGTGCATGGGCGCATCATGCCTCAGGTTGAAGCAGTTTGGGAACGCCATGACCGAAAGGACTTTGCGCCGTTGCTGGCAATCAAGTGCCCCGATAAATAACCCTTGAACGTATTTGCGCCCGCCAAGGTCAAGAATGCAAGCCGTGTTAGGCTGTGAAGCGCAACAGCAAGCAGCACCAAGAAAGGTTGGCGTCATGGATCTGGGTATCAGGGGCAAGTCAGTACTCATCACCGGGGGTTCCAAGGGCATTGGCCTGGCCTGCGCACGCGGGTTTGCCGCCGAAGGCTGCACAGTGCACCTGGCCGCCCGCTCTGCAGACCTGCTGGCCAAGGCGCGCGACGAACTGCAGACGGCCCACAAGGTGGCGGTGCACATCCACCCGTGTGACCTGCGCGCGCCGGGTGCGGTGCAGCAACTGGCCCAAGCCTGCGCCAGCGTGGACATTCTGGTCAACAACGCTGGCGACATCCCCGGTGGCAACATCGAGGTGGCCAATGAGGAGGTCTGGCGCCACGCCTGGGAGCTGAAGGTCTTTGGCTACATCAACCTCACGCGCGAGCTCTACACCCGCATGAAAGCACGTGGCCAGGGCGTGATCCTCAACATCGTGGGCATGGCCGGTGTCACGCTGCCGCCCGAGTACGTTTGCGGCGCGGTGGGCAACGCAGCGCTGGAGGCGCTGACCAAGGCGGTTGGCAAGGGGTCGATCGAGCACGGCGTGCGCGTGCTGGGCCTGCATCCCCCCTACACACGCACCGAGCGCATCGTCCAGCTCAACAAAACGATCGCCAAGCAGAAGTTTGGCGACGAATCACGCTGGGAAGAACTGATCAAGCAGACCCGCATGATCGAACCAGCCCAGGTGGCAGACACGGCGCTATACCTGGCCTCTGAGCGCGCCAGCCACCTCTCTGGAGTGATGCTCAATCTGGGCACCTACTAGTGCCCTGAAATGTCAGCAGGGCAACGGTTAGGCAAGGGACAGTTCATTCGGTAAACCGATAAAGCCAGCCGGGGTGCCTGCTGGTTAGCTCTGGGAGGGCCAGTGAATGGCTTGGGCTGGCTGGCGGTAGAACTCTGGCTGGCGGATCAGTCCTCAGCGTCTGATTTCTTTACAAAATGCTCATCGTCAAGGCTGAGTTCCAAACTGCTGCTGGTCTGGCGCACCACGGGCGGCTCTTTTGGGGCGGCCAAGGCTGAAGAAGCCTGTGTTGCCGCAATGCCGGTATTGGCTGGCACAACTTCTTCGACCTGCTCGATGAATTTTTTAGCCAGCATCACCACATGGTTCTTTTTGGAATTTTCGTTAAAGGCGTATAGCGGCAGAAATTCACGCTCGTCATTCATGATGTCTTGCAGGCGCTCGGCCTCAGCGACATAAAAATTACCCAGCCGGGTGGTGCCATCATGCATCTTGACGTACACCTTCAGCGTTTTTTTATCGATTGTCTGGTCTGGCATGACGGCCTCTAAGTTCGAAAGGAGGTCTGCTTTCAGTTTGGCGGGGACGGTGCTGCATTCGGCCCAGGCTGAACTGCCTCGTCCAGCACCCAGCGCAGCATCGCGGCTCCTGCCAGAGGTGCCCTGCCTTTTGCGGACAGGGCTTTTGAGACACTAGTCCTTTTTGGGCGCGCTGTAGGCGAGGCCGTGCGCCAGTTTCTGAGCCTTCAGAAACTCGTCGGCCGACATCAGGCGCGTGGTCTTGTAACTCTTTAAGTGGCCAGGTGCATTGACGGCAAGCGCCATCGCGGCGGCCACGGTGTCGTCTGGCATGGTGGCAATGGCAACCAGGTCGTAATCACCGAGCGTAAATTCAAATGATTCGAGCTTGCCGCCCAACTTCTTGACAGCCGCCCTCACCCCGGCGACTCGATCCTGTGGGTTGCTGACAAAGGCAGCTGCTGCACTTGCGTTATAGGAAGCCTGAATTAAATAGCGTGGCATTTGAAGATACCTCCGGGTTAAGTTTTGAATATCTGGCCAATGGGCCAAGATCATTATGCGACTTAATCCGCTTTGGCGGACCCCATCGGCGCTCAGGAACGTAGATCGCGCTTTTTGTCTTCAAACTCGGCCTTGTCGATCTCGCCACGCGCATAGCGCTCGGCAAGAATTTCAAGAGCCCGTCGATGTGTAGTATCAGCTGAACCAGAGCGCCCGCCAATCAACCACTTCAGCAGCACCCCAATGCCCGCAACGATCAACAGCCACCACAGCAGCATGTGGATCATGCCGAACCAACCCCAGCCTCCGCTCCAGCCCCAGCCCATCATGTCAGCGGCCCACATGGATCAGCGACCCCGGCGTCCACGGTAGCTGCGCTGTAACTGCTCGCGCTGCTCGGGTGTCAACACGGCCTCGACCTGCTTGCGCATTTCCAGCGATGCCTCAAACATCTGCTTTTGCGCGGATGCCATGGCCTCATAGGCCTGATGTGCTGCTTTATCGTCGCCATTGTGCATTTGCTCCATGGCGCCGCCCGGGCTGTGCAGGGGCGTCATCAGGTCCCACTGCTGCTTGGCAAAGGTCTGCTGGATCTTGGCGATCTTCTCGCTCTGCTCGGCGGTGAGATCAAGGCCATAGAAACTTCTAAAGGCGTAACCCCCCATCACCCCCGGCCCCATCCCATAGCCCATGCCTGGAGCCATACCGTAGCCGGGACCATAGCCGCCCATCATCCCGGGGCCCATACCGTAGCCGGGGCCGTAGCCGCCCATCATGCCCGGGCCGTAACCCCCGCCAGGACCGAAGGGCTGCGCGTGTGAGCCGCCTGCCAGGGTGAACAAGGCGGTTGCAACCGCCAAAATCTTTCGCTTCATCGTCTGTACTCCTTCCCTTGAAACATTCACTGATACCAGTGCCAATGTTCAAGTAAGCCGGCAGCCGGCAGGTTGAGAAAGGTCAAGCGATGCTGGTTTGACTGGCGAGTTCGCTGTCAACGCAATGCGCACCCCACCACAGCAAGGGCAATGGCGTTGCCGGCACCCCCAAAAGTAGTGAGCTTTCTCAGGGGCATCACCCCGCTGGTTTGCGGTCAGTGGACCAGTTCAATCCCGGTGACGGTATAGACACCGTTGCGCTTCTCGGCAGAGAAGCGTACCTTGTCGCCCTGCTTGAGCTTATCCAGAAGCGCCGGGTCAGAGGCTGTGAACACCATGGTCATGGGGGCCATATCAAGATTTTCGATACGCCCGTGGCGAAGGGTGACCTTGCCCAGCGCCTTGTCAACACGCCTCACCTCGCCCTCGCTGGTGAGCCCTGCGGCATGGGCGTTGTTCGTTGCTGCGGGCGCGGGCGTGGTGCCATGGTCCGCATGGGAGGTTTGCGCGAGGGCTGCGCTGGACAGGCTCAATGCTGTTGCGAGCATAAAGAGACGAAGAATCATGGCTTACTCCTTGAAATTTGGGGATAGGAGGCAAAAACTCGGTCACGGCCGTGCTTGTCGATCAGCAGCACCTGGTAGGCGTCCTGTTGTGCGCCAACTTCCATACCGGGCGAACCCACGGGCATGCCCGGGACGGCAAGACCCAGAGCGGTGATTCGACTGGTCAGCAAGCGCTTGATGTCTTTGGCGGGCACATGCCCTTCGATGACGTAGCCCGCAACGGTGGCTGTGTGACAACTGCCATATTTATCGGGCATTCCGTGCTGTCGGCGTGCCACGGCAGTGTCGTTCACCTCAGTGACCTGCACCGTAAAACCTGATTGTTGCAGATGTGTCACCCAGGCGCTGCAGCAGCCGCAGTTGGGGTTTTTGAACACCTGCACCACAGGTAGCATGCTAGCCAGAACTGGCAGACCTGAGCTCCCGGCAAGCGCCAGAGTGCCCGCTGTACCGGCAAGAAATTGACGTCGTTTCATTTGACCACCACCTTTCCGATCATGCCCGCTTCATAGTGGCCAGGAATCAGGCAGGCAAACTGAAACTCGCCGGCCTGGGTGAACTGCCAGACGATGTCGCCCCATTCGTTGGGTTTGACATGCGCCATATGCGGGGCTTCATGCTGCATGTCAGGAAACTTTCGCATCAAGTCGGCATGCTCGGCCAACTCCTTGGGCGTGCCAATCACCAACTCATGCATCACAGCGCCACGGTTGGCTACACGCAAGCGCACCGTCTCGCCTTTTTGAACAGTGAGCGTTCCTGGATTAAAGCGCATGGTGTCGTCCATGCTGATTTGAATAGTGCGGGTCACCTTGGCCGGATTCCCCTCCTGGCCGAAGGCAGTGGTCTCAACCTGCGCAGAATTGAACTTGCGAGGAGCAGCGTTGCGATGGGCATCGCCATGGGCATGCACCGCCGAGGTCGTAAGGAGTGTAAGTGCCCAGAAAAAAGCAATGTAAAAAAGTCTTTCGTTGGTTTTCATACGATCTCCTGAATGCATCAATGCCCCTCGTGACCGGTTGGCTTGCGCACCTGGTGCTTGTGGTCGGGTTGGACAGGGGCGGCCCGCAGGGGCACTGGTACATCGCCTGTGAACTCATGGGCCACCGAGCCCGGTGGGTGCTTGTAATTTCCCGGGTCCCGGTAATCACCAGGCTTCATGTCATCGCGCACCTTGACCACGCTGAACATGCCCCCCATGCCGATTGCACCAAAAGGGCCTTGGCCGGTCATCATGGGCAGGGTGTTCTCGGGCAGGGGCATTTCCATTTCGGACATTTCATGCATGCCTTTGTCACCCATGGCCATGTAATCGGGCACAAGCTTGCCAATGCGCTGGGCCAGATCGCGTTGTTCCACGCCCAGCATGGTAGGCAGGTTATGGCCCATGGGGCCCATGGTGTGATGCGACTTGTGACAGTGGATCGCCCAGTCACCAGCGGCGGCCTCGAACTCGAGCGCACGAAGCTGGCCCACCGCCACATCGGTGGTCACCTCTGGCCAGCGAGCCGCTTTGGGAACCCAACCGCCATCGGTGCCCGTGACCTCAAAGCTTGGTCCGTGCATGTGAATCGGGTGGTTGGTCATGGTGAGGTTGCCCACCCGGATGCGCACCCGGTCGCCAGTGCGGGCCACCAGGGGATCGATGCCGGGGAAGACGCGGCTGTTCCAGGTCCAGAGATTGAACTCGGTCATGGTGCTGATCTTGGGTGTCATCGCGCCGGGTTCGATGTCGTAAGAGGTCAGCATGAACATGAAGTCACGGTCAACCTTGTGCAGACGGGGGTCTTTGGGGTGTACCACCAGGCAGCCATGCATCCCCATGGCAAGCTGAAGCTGTTCGTCCAGATGCGGGTGATAGAAGTGCGAACCCGATCGCAACAGGGTGAACTCATAGACAAAGGTCTTGCCCACCGGAATGCCCGGTTGCGTGAGGCCCGACACGCCGTCCATGCCTGAGGGCAGCATGATGCCGTGCCAGTGAATGGCGGTGGGCTCGGGCAACTTGTTGGTGACAAAGATGCGGATGCGGTCACCTTCCACCGCCTCGATGGTGGGGCCGGGGCTGGTACCGTTGAAGCCCCACATATTGACTTTCATACCAGGCGCAAATTCGCGTACCACGGGCTCGCAAACCAGATGAAACTCCTTAACGCCTTGGTTCATACGCCAGGGCAAAGACCAGCCGTTGAGCGTGACCACCGGGTTGAAAGGCCTACCGTTGGGTGGCGGCGGGGGCGGCAAGGTTGCAGCACTTGACTGCACCGGTGCCTCGGGCAGAGAAGCGGCGCCGACTCTGCTGACGGCGGCGGCTCCAAGTGCGACCGCACCCGCGGCCTGAAAAAATCCACGACGATTTTGCATGCTGGTCTCCTCAATGGCCGGCCGCAGCCGTTGGGGTGGCGGTTGGGGCGCTCGGGGATGAGGCTGACGCCAGCCCGGCAAGCGGGGAACCGGTGGTGAGCGCAATGTCCAAGTTGACTTGAGAGACCCAAAAGTCGCGCAGGCTGGCAACTGCGTTGCTGACGCTGGCGACCTGCTCGCGCGCATCGGCCAGCAGTTCAAAGACGCTGATGAGCATGCCGTTGTAGCGCAGCAGGTTTTCTTCGGAGATGCGCTTGCGCAGCGGTACCACCTCGTCGCGGTAGTGGCGAGCCAGTTCATAGGCCGTCCGGTAGGCGGCGTGGCTCTCACGCACCTCTGACTGTGCCTGCACGCCCAGAGCAGCCACGCGGTTCATTGCCTGCAGATAACTGGCCTCGGCACGGGCAACCCGCGCAGTGCCAAAGTCAAAAATCGGCAACTCGAGCGAAACCTCGTAACCCTCGGAGCCTTGTCCACCCGACTCACTTTTGTTTTGGTAGCCGACCTGCAGCACATTGACAAACCGGGTGCTGCGGGTCAGGCCCAAGGTATGCGCCAGAGCCTCGGCCTGAAGCTTGGCGATCTGAATATCCAGGCGCTTGTCCATGGCTGTCTGCTCAGCGCCTCGCACTGGCAGCGCCTGTTTGGGCAACTCAGGCAGACGCTCAGGCAGCTGGAATTTGGCTTGGATGCCGGTGAGCCCCAGCAGCCGGGTCAATCGCTCGCGGTCGGCCAGCGCCTGCTGTTGGGCGCGGGCTAGTTGAGCCGTAGTGTCGGCGTAGAAAGCCTGCTCGCGCATATGGGTGAGGCGGTTGAAGTTACCAGCCTGCACCATTCGTTTGGCCAGTTCGTTGGCAATGTCGGCAGTCTCCTTGACCTGCTGCATATAACTAAGTTGCTCCTGAGCGCCCACGGCATTGAAGAAGGCACGCCTGGTATGGGCCGCCAGGGCGATCGCGTCTTGCGCCGCCTGAAGCTGAGCCCGCTCGAAGCGCTGCTGCTCAATCCGCCGGGCCATCGGCATGGTGAGCAACCCCAGCAGGTCGAACATCACCGTGCGGTCGTATTCCACCGAGCCGTTGCCGCTAAGGCG
>JAFMFB010000068.1 GCA_017856435.1 Burkholderiaceae bacterium | reverse complement strand
GGTGGGGGGCGCCGGTGCCGATATTCTGTCGGGTGGTGCGGGCAACGACTTGCTTGCCGGTGGCCTGGGTTCCGACGTGTTCAAGTGGAGTCTGGCAGATGTGGGCAATGGAACTACGCCAGCTGTGGATCACATCACCGACTTCGATGTTAGTGTCAATGGGCCTACTGCCACAAACTCTCCCAGTTCGGGAGATACCCTGGATCTGCGCGACCTGCTGGTCGGCGAACACAGTGGCGGCACATCCAACCTCGGAAACTTTTTGCAGTTCGAGTTGGTAGGCGGCAAGCTCGCCTTGGCAGTGGATCACGATGGTGGCGGTTCATTCGCTGCGGATCAGAAGATTGTTTTTGACAATTATTCAGGAGCAAATCTTGGTGAAGCGAAAGACGCGTTCGGTGCAGCCCTTGGGATGACAGGCACTGGCTTGCAAGACGCTGACATCATCGCCAAGATGATCGCCGACGGTCATCTGAAGGTCGACATCTAAGCGCGCAGCCCGGGCCTGGGCCCACCACAAAAGGGAAGCCTCCACGGCTTCCCTTTTTTTGTCAAATAAGGTCTCATTTGGGGAGTGGCGTCACCACTCCAATACAGAGCTAACCCACCCTTCAGTTCACCATCACCAGCTTACCCATCACCTGGCGCGAGCCCATGCGGGCGTAGGCGGCCTTGAGTTGGTCCATGGGCATGGTTTTGTCGATCACCGGCTTGATGCGGCCTTGCCCGTACCAGCGGGTCAGCTCGGTCAGCATGGCGGCGTTGGCCCGGGGTTCGCGGCGGGAAAAATCACCCCAGAATACTCCGACGATGGAAGCGCCTTTGAGCAGGGTCAGGTTCAGGGGCAGGGCGGGGATGTTGCCGGCTGCAAAGCCAACCACCAGGTAGCGGCCGCGCCAGGCAATCGATCGGAAGGCGGGTTCTGCCAAATCGCCGCCCACCGGGTCATAAATCAGGTCAGGGCCCTTGCCGTCGGTAAGGCGCTTGACTTCTTCGCGAAACGCTGCGGGCGCTGTGGCCTGGCTGTAGTCAATGGTGGCGTCGGCCCCCTGCGCGGAGCAGAGCGCGCACTTGTCGGCGCTGGAGGCCGCTGCGATCACCCGCGCGCCACTGGCTTTGGCAATCTGGATGGCGGCGGTGCCCACCCCACCGGCTGCCCCCAGCACCAGCACGGTCTCGCCGGTCTTGAGCTGGCCGCGGTCGACCAGGGCGTGGTGAGAGGTGGCGTAGGTCATGATGAAGGCCGCCGCATCGACAAACGCAAAGTCATCGGGCAGGGGCAGGCACTTGTCAGCAGGCGCCAGAGTGTAGGTGGCAAAGCCGCCCGTGCCAGACAGGCAGGCCACCCGTTGCCCTACTGCCAGGTGCGTCACACCGGGGCCCAGCGCGTCCACCACACCCGCGTATTCCGAGCCAGGCACGAAGGGCAACTCGGGCTTCATCTGGTACTTGTTCTGCACAATCAGCAGGTCAGGAAAATTCAGGCTGGCCGCCTTGATCTGCACGCGTACCTGGCCGGGCCCGGGTTCTGGCAGGGGCAATGCTTTCCATTGAAGTTGATCGACCCCCACAGGGTTTTCGCAAAGCCAGGCGTGCATCATGGTTGGGCTCTCGGTTGAAGTTGATTGCGTATCTGCATGACGATGATACCGGCCGCAGCAACCCGCGATGCAGTGCAGCCTTGAGTAACTGAGCGCAAGCCCGCTACCCCTGCAAGCCCGCACCCCCGCAAGCCCGAAAACCGTTCGGCCATCAAGCGGAGCCGTGATGGCTGTCACCCATGCCGATAACACCAGCCAGCACCACTGGTCCAATCTGCGCCAGCTCCGGCAACTGTGCTGCTTATGCCACTTGTGCCACCTGTGCCACCTACAATTGGACTTAGTGGACACATGACATGAAAATTCTGATCTCCAATGATGATGGTTACCAGGCGCCGGGCATTGTGGCCTTGTACGAGGCGCTCAAGGAAGTGGCCGAAGTTGAGGTGGTGGCCCCGGAACACAACAACAGCGCCAAATCAAACGCCCTGACCCTGCATTCACCCCTGTATGTGCAGCGCGCTGCCAACGGGTTTCGCTATGTCAACGGCACCCCGGCCGATTGCGTGCATATTGCGCTGACCGGGCTGCTGGGTTACCGCCCCGATCTGGTGGTCTCGGGCATCAACAACGGCGCCAATATGGGGGACGACACGATTTACTCGGGCACGGTGGGAGCAGCGATGGAGGGCTATCTGTTTGGGGTGCCCTCGATTGCGTTTTCTCAGATCGAGAAAGGCTGGCGTCATCTGGATGCGGCTGCTCAGCAGGCCCGCAAACTGGTGCAGCAACTGGTGCGCGAGCATGCGTTTGGCACCTGGCCCTGGCTGCTCAATGTCAACATGCCCTGCCTGCCCGCCGAGCAGATCAAGCCGGTCAAGGTGTGCCGGTTAGGCCGAAGGCACTCGGCCGAGAAAGTGATTACCCAGACCAGCCCGCGCGGAGAAACCATGTACTGGATTGGCGGCGCCGGTGCGGCGCTGGACGAAGGCGAGGGCACCGATTTTTATGCCACCGCGCACGGCCATGTGGCGCTGACCCCCTTGATGGTGGACCTGACTGATCACGCCCGGCTGGGCGACTGGACTCAGCGGCTGGAGCATCTTGCCTCTCATCATGCCAATGAACGGAGCGGGGCGTGAGCGATCGCCCGCGCCCGAGCTTCCCGGTGCGCCTGGACCGTGAGGGGGCCAAAGGTGCAAAAACTGTAACTGGCTCAAAACAGGGTAGCCCGACCAAACCTTCTGGCACTCCCGTCACTAAACCCGTTGTCAACACCGCTGTAAATGTGGCGAGCCCAGTTGCCAGGCAGGCTGCCAGTGGTGCGCGCGGCACCCTGCCTGTCAAAAGCGCTGTGCCGCAAGGCATGGGCCTGGACTCGCAGGCGGTGCGACAAGCCATGGTCAACAAGCTGGCAGCCCAGGGCATCCATGACGCGCGGGTGTTAGAGGCCATGGGCACCATCGAGCGGCATCGCTTTGTGGACAGTGCGCTGGTGAACCAGGCTTATGAAGACACCAGCCTGCCGATCGGTCTGGGGCAGACCATCTCCAAGCCCAATGTGGTGGCGCGCATGATCGAGTTGCTTTTGCAAGGCAGCACTGAAAAGCTGGGGCGGGTGCTTGAGATTGGCACCGGCTGCGGTTATCAGGCGGCCATTCTCAGCCGACTGGCGCGTGAGGTGTACAGCATCGAGCGCCTGCGCGGGCTGCATGACAAGGCGCGCGAAAACCTGCGCCCCTTGAGGCTGCCCAATGTGCATCTGCTGTTTGGCGATGGCATGCTGGGCTACCCACAGGGTGCCCCCTACGCAGCCATCATTGCTGCGGCCGGTGGCGCCGAGGTGCCCACGGCCTGGACCGATCAACTCGCCGTTGGCGGGCGGCTGGTGGCGCCGGTGCATTCGGTAGGCGGTGAGCGCAAGCAGGTGCTGGTGCTGATTGAGCGCACTGGCCAGGGTTTGAAACAGACCCTGCTGGAGCCGGTGCATTTTGTGCCTCTAAAATCGGGCATTGCTTGAAGGGTCTACTTTTGAAGGGTGTGCTTATGTGGGTTGGGCCGTCTAGGCTGTTACGTTCGATATCTTGGATGACGCTGGTGGCAGGGTTGACGGCCTGTGGCACTGGTACCGTCAACCGCGCACCGGTGGAAGATCGGGGCGCCTCGACCTCACGCCCCGCACCAGTACAGAGATCTGCAGCCAAACCCACCCCACCCGCACAGGCACCGCTGCCCGGCAGTGAAAACGAGGGCAAGCCGGGTTATTACACCGTGAAGCAGGGCGACACCCTGATTCGCATCGGGCTGGATGCCGGCCAGAACTGGCGCGAGATTGCGCGCTGGAACAATCTGGACAACCCCAACCAGATCGAGGTGGGCCAGGTGCTGCGGGTGGTGCCGCCCCAGTCAGCACCAGTGACAGCGGCCCAGGGTGGCGTGGTCACCCGACCGGTCGCGTCATCAAGTGTGCAGACGCAGTCGGTGCCGCCGCCTGGCAGCACCCAGGTTGCCAAAGCGGCTCCCCAGACGGCTTCTTCTGGCCCTTCTTCACAGCCTTCATCACCCTCGTCGTCAACAGCATCAGCATCATCGACATCGAATGCGGCCAACAATGCTGCCAGCAACGCGGCGGTGGGTGCAGATCAACTCAGCTGGTCCTGGCCAGTGACCGGGCCAGTGCTTTCAGGCTTTGATGAAGTCAAGAACAAGGGTGTGGACCTGGGTGGTTCGGCGGGTGACCCGGTGCTGGCCGCAGCCGACGGACGGGTGGTCTATGCGGGTGCGGGCCTGCGCGGCTACGGCAACCTGATCATCGTCAAACACAACAACACCTACCTAACGGCCTACGCCCACAACCAGGCGCTTCTGGTCAAGGAAGACCAGGCGGTTCAACGCGGCCAGAAGATTGCCGAAATGGGCAGCAGTGATGCCGACCGGGTCAAGCTGCATTTTGAGGTGCGGCGTCAGGGCAAGCCGGTCGATCCGATCGAGTATCTTCCCAGACGCTAGGTGAAAGCCGCGGCTGTTGCAGTGGCACGCACCTGGGCGGCTGATTTGGGAGCGAGGCCATGACATTTCCTGTGCTTGTCTTTGATATCGAAACCATCCCGGATATCGAGGGGCTGCGCGCGTTGCGAGGGCTGCCCGCCAGTACGGCAGCGGCCGACATCTACGCCGCCTGGCTGACCGAGCGCAAGGACAACGGGCAGAGCGACTTTATGCCCCTGCACCTGCAGCGGGTGCTGGTGATCAGCTGTGTTTTCAGAAATGCCGAAGGGCTGCGTATTCACTCCTTTGTGGACCGGGACGGGCAGAGCGAAGGCAAGGTGATACAGACTTTTTTCAACACGCTGGAAAAACATGTGCCGCAACTGGTGAGCTGGAATGGCGGCGGCTTTGATTTGCCGGTGCTGCATTACCGCGGGCTGCAGCACGGTGTGGTGGCAGACAAGTACTGGGACCAGGGCGAAGATGACCGCGACTTCAAGTGGAACAACTACATCAGCCGCTACCACAGCCGGCACCTCGATTTGATGGACCTGCTGGCGCTGTATCAGCCCAAGAACAATGCGCCGCTGGATGCCATGGCCAAGCTGTGCGGCTTTCCTGGCAAGTTGGGCATGGACGGCTCGGCGGTGTACCCGGCTTATCTGCAGGGCAAGCTGGAAGATATCCGGCGCTACTGTGAAACCGATGTGATGAACACCTATCTTCTGTATTGCCGCTATCAAAAGATGCGGGCCGGCCTTCTGGAAAAGGAATACGAGCAGGAGATGGCGCTGGTCAGGCAAACGCTGGGCAATCTGGCGGCCAGCGAGCCGCACTGGAACGAGTACCTGAAGGCCTGGGGCGCAGAGTAAATTTTGCTGGCCCTGATTTTTCTGGCTTGATACAAGTCGGTCTGGTTTCTCCAGGTTGGTCTGTGTCGGTCTGAGACAATCCTGGCATGACTGCCGACGCTACCGTTACCCCGCCCACCTTCCCCTCTACATCCTCACCATCCCCTTTGCTGCAGATTGAGTCGCTGGACATCGAAGCCCAGGGCATTGCCCACCGGGATGATGGCAAGGTGGTGTTTGTGGAGGGTGCGCTCCCGTTCGAACTGGTCAGTGCCCAGGTCAACCGCAAAAAGAACAACTGGGAGCAGGCAACTGTTACCGCGATTCACCGCGCCTCCTCACAGCGGGTGCAGCCCGTCTGCCCGCACTTTGGCCTGCATGCCGGTGCCTGTGGTGGCTGCAAGATGCAACACCTGCACCCGGCGGCCCAGGTGGCGGTCAAGCAGCGCGTGCTGGAGGACAACCTCTGGCACCTTGGCAAGGTGCGGCCAGAGAACATCCTGCGGCCGATCGAAGGCCCCAACTGGGGATATCGCTACCGGGCCCGCTTGTCGGTGCGCCATGTCCGCAAGAAGGGGGCGGTGCTGATTGGGTTTCATGAGCGCAAAAGTCGCTATGTGGCCGATATGGGGGTCTGCCCGGTGCTGCCGCCGCATGTCAGCGCGATGCTGCTGCCCCTGCGCGAGCTGATCGGCGCGATGGATGCCATTGAAACCTGCCCGCAGATTGAATTGGCCTGCGGGGACGATGTCACCGCGCTGGTGTTGCGTCATCTGGAACCCTTAAGCGCCAAAGACCAGCACAAGCTGCGCGACTTTGCCCAGCAGCATCCCGGCGTTCAATGGTGGCTGCAGCCCAAGGGCCCGGATACTGTGCATCTTCTGGACCCGGGTGGGGCGATGCTGAGTTATGCCTTGCCAGAGTTTGGCATCAGCATGCCGTTCAAGCCGACCGACTTTACCCAGGTCAATCCGCACATCAACCGGGTGCTGGTCTCCCGGGCGCTCAGGCTGCTGGAGGTGCAGAAAGATGAACGGGTGATTGACTGGTTTTGTGGTCTGGGCAATTTCACCCTGCCGCTGGCCACGCGCGCGCGAGAGGTGCTCGGGATAGAGGGCAGCGAAGCCCTGGTGAGGCGAAGTGGTGAGAACTACCAGTTCAATCAGGCAAGACAGCCAGGGCAGCCCCTGGCACCCACCCGGTTTGTGGCGCGCAATCTGTTTGAGATGACGCCCGAGCTGCTGGTGCAGGATGGCGTGGCTGACAAATGGCTGATTGACCCGCCGCGCGAGGGCGCTTTTGCCCTGGCCAAGACCCTGGCCGATCTGCACCAGCAGACCCTTGACCCGGCCAACCATCCGCCGACGCCTGGCGCGCAAGACTGGCAGCCGCCCAGGCGCATTGTCTATGTGAGCTGCAACCCGGCAACGCTGGCGCGTGATGCCGGATTGCTGGTGCATCAGGCGGGCTACCGCTGTATGTCAGCCGGGGTGGTGAACATGTTTCCCCACACGGCCCATGTCGAGAGCATGGCGGTATTTGAGCGGGTGAGTTGAACAATCTCTCTACGGGCTGACCAAAAAAAAGACCCTGCGAGGCAGGGTCTTTGGGTTGAGTTACTTTTGAATTGTTGGTGAGTCGCGCGTTAGTCGCGCTCGCCACCAAAGATTCCCAGCAGAGCCAACAGGCTTTGAAATACGTTGAAGATGTCAAGGTAGAGCGCCAGGGTGGCGCTGATGTAATTGGTTTCGCCGCCATCGATGATCTGCTTCAGGTCATAGAGCATGTAGGCACTGAAGATGGCAATGGCCAACACCGAGATGGCCATCATGCCGGCGCTGGAGCCGACAAAGACATTGACCACTGACCCAACCAGCAACACGATGGCGCCAACAAACAGCCACTTGCCCATGCCGGAGAGATCACGCTTGATGACTGAAGCCAGGCTGGCCATGACAAAAAATACACCGGCAGTACCACCAAAGGCGGTCATCACCAGACTGGCGCCATTGCTGAAGCCTAGCACCATGGCAATCAGGCGCGAGAGCATCAGGCCCATGAAGAAGGTAAAGCCCAGCAGCACCGGCACACCGGCAGCAGAGTTCTTGGTCTTTTCAATGGCATAGATGAAGCCAAAGGCACCGCCCAGGAAAACAACCAGGCCCAGAATGCCGTTGAGCGACTGGGTAATGCCGGTAGCCACACCGATCCATGCGCCGATAACGGTGGGCAGCAGGCTCAGGGCCAGCAACCAATAGGTGTTGCGCAGTACCTTGTTGCGCTCAGTCTGCGACAAGGCAGCGCCAAAGGGGGATTGGCGTTCGAGGGTTTGGACTTGATCGTTCATCGAGAAGTTCTCCTTTTCAAGGTGAATCAGTAGCCCATTTTAAGGCGAAGCTTTAAGGCGTAGCGTCAAGACCTGTTTAATCATGACAGTTCTTGCGGGATTATCCGATGTCGTCCAAGCGCCTCAGGGCTTGGGTTCGGTGATGAACCCGATCTTGCGCAGACCGGCCTGCTGCGCAATGGCCAGAGCCTGCGCCACGCGCTCATAGCGCACATTTTTGTCGCCACGGATGTGTAACTCGGGTTGCGGATTTTTTCCAGCTTCGGCTTGCAAGCTTGTTGGCAGATCGGCATCGCTGACCTGAGCGCCGTTGAGGTAGTAGAGACCCGAGGCATCCACCGAAAGCCGCAAGGTCTGGGCTTGAACGGTCTCGGGTTTGCTTGACGCCTGTGGCAGTTCCACATTGACCGAGTGCTTCATCACCGGAATGGTGATGATGAAGATGATCAGCAGCACCAGCATGACATCCACCAGCGGGGTCATGTTGATTTCGCTCA
>JAFMFB010000032.1 GCA_017856435.1 Burkholderiaceae bacterium | reverse complement strand
TTCACAAAGCCGAACAGGCTATGGGACATCACCTTCGGGAGCACTATCCGCTGAACGTTCCTAGCCCTCACCGCGGTAGGCGGTCATGGTGACTTCCACCAGGAAACCGTGGTTCAGATCGGGCACCGGCACCACAGCCCGAGCTGGCTTGTGGGGGCCAAACATTTCCCGGTAAACCTGATTGAAAGATGCCCAATGTTGCTTGCCCACGATGTACACCGTGCACTGGGCAACATGCTCAAAACTGCAGCCCGCGGCGGCCAATGCCTGGGCACAACGAGTGAGCACCCTACGACTTTGGGTCTCAAAATCATCCCGCTGGGCGTCTTCAGGATTGGTCGAGGGCAGCATGCCCGAGACAAAAACAAAGCCGCCAGCTTCGACGACGGGCGAATAGTGGCCAGCCGGGGAAGGCTCGCCAGGGACAGAGATTAGTTTCATAGTCTGTTCAAATTTAATTTACCAACCGTTGAAACGCGGCCACTGGGCACTGATGTGGCCCTGCGCATCCAGCACCTTGTAATGATCATAGGCGGCAGCGGTTGGGCAAGCGTGATTGGGCAGAATGCGCAACAGGGTGCCTACCGGCAGAAGCAGGCCATCGCGTCGTCCCGAGCGGCTGGCCATGATGCCGTGCTCCTGATTGGCGCCCACCAGGACAAAATCTTCTAGCGGCCGCCCCTTCAGGTCACACACCAGGCCGTAGCCCTGATCGACGGTCTGCTGTTGCGTGCCACGGTCCCGCGACATGGCCATCCAACCGGCGTCCAGCAAGGTCCAGCCTTTCTCAGGCTGATGACCGATCACGCTGGCCAACACCGACAGGGCGATGTCATCAATCGAACACACACCAAGGCCGGCCATGACCAGGTCAAAAAACACGTAGACACCGGCACGTACTTCAGTTACGCCTTCCAGATGCTCGGCGAACATGGCTGTTGGAGTAGAACCTACGCTGACCACCGGACAGGCCAGACCGCTGTCACGCAAACGGGCCGCTGCCCGCACCACGGCCGATCGCTCTTGCTCGGCCATGGCACGCAGGGCTACCGGTGTGGCGCAGTTGTATGACTCGCCGGCATGGGTCATTACCCCCCTGAACTGCTGGCCCCCAGCCTGCAGAAGATGGGCAATTTCGATCAGCTCTGGTGCGTCAGGCCTGACCCCCGAGCGGTGACCGTCGCAATCCACCTCTATCAGCACCCCAAAGGGCTGGCCAGCGGCCTTGCTTTGCTCAACCACGCGCCGAGCCGCCTCCAGACTGTCCAAAATAATGGTCAGTTGCACCCCTTTCGCCTGCAGCCTCAACACATGATTGAGCTTGTTGGGTGCGATGCAGACCGCATACAAAATATCAGTGACCCCGGCAGCGGCAAATTGCTCGGCCTCTTGCAGGGTGGACACGGTGATCGGTCCAGCAGAACTGGTCATCAGGCGGCGAGTGACCTCTAAGCATTTATTGGTTTTGACATGGGGTCGAAAATTGACACCCAGCCGTCGAACCTGCGCCTGCATGCGCTCAATATTGCGCGCCATACGCGCCGCATCCAGGAGCAGGGTAGGGGTCTCTAGTAGATCAAGGGTTTGATTCATCAGCGGGCAAGTGGTGGCTGGCTATAATCGCCGAACAATTTTTCACCCATCATAAGGTCACCATGAGCGATAACCACCAAGATGAAGCCCATACTGGTCCTATCAAGACACCCTCAATGTTGCTTTGGGCGTCAATCGCTGCGTTCGTCGTCCCGGTGTTCATCATCATTGGGCTGGCCAAGTATGTAAGTTCTGCTCCCAAAACATCACCCGGCTCCAGCAACATGGAGCAGTCGGTGAACAATCGGCTGCAGAAGGTGGGTAGCATTGAGGTACGCGATGCAAACCGCCCGCCCAAGGCTGGCGAAGAAGTCTTCAAGGCCCAATGCGCTGCCTGTCATGCCACTGGCGTTGCTGGATCCCCCAAGCTTGGTGACGCCGCCGCCTGGGGCCCGCGCATCAAGACGGGTCTGGAAGCCTTGGTGAACTCTGCGCTCAAGGGCAAAGGTGCCATGGCCGCTCAGGGCGGTGGAGACCACACTGATCTTGAAATTGCCGGTGCGGTGGTTTACATGGCCAATGCCGGGGGCGCCAAATTTGCGTTGCCCACGGCCCCGGCAGCACCCGTCCAGCAAACCGCCAAATAGACAGCATTTCCATTAGCAAAAAAGCCGGTCCGCTGACCGGCTTTTTTGTGGCCAACTCAGGCCTTCGACCAACTGTCGCGCAACTCGCGTTTGAGCACCTTGCCGATTGGGCTGCGCGGCAGCGATGCCATGAAACGTAAATCGGTCAGACGCTGGGTTTTGCCCAGTCGCTGATTGGCCCAGTCTTTCAGCTCAGCCGCTGTGATGTGTTGTCCCGGTTGACGCACCACAAAAGCCACCGGCGTCTCGCCCCATCGCTCTGACGCCACCCCCACCACCGCGGCTTCCTGCACCGCAGGGTGTTGGCACAAGACCGCCTCCAGATCACTGGGGTAGAGGTTGAAGCCGCCCGAGATGATCAGGTCCTTGCGCCGATCCAACAGGGTGAGATAGCCGTCCTCATCAAATCGGCCCACATCGCCCGTGCGGATGAAGCGTTTGCCCATCGCATCAAACCACTCGGCCTGCCGGGTGAGATCAGGGCGCTTGTGGTAGCCCTTCATCATGCCGGGCGAGTGCCCGACCACTTCACCGGTTTGCCCGAGGCTGACCTCGTCGCCCTGTTCATCGATCAAGCGGATGTCATGACCGGCAGCCGGTTGGCCCACGGTGTGCAGCTTGTCGGGAAATACATGCGCCTCCAGGATGCAGGAGCCGCCGCCCTCGGTCATGCCATAAAACTCAACCAGGCCACCCGGCCAGCGCCGAAGTACTTCTGCCTTGAGCGTTGGTGCAAAGGGCGCGCTGGTGGAAAACTTGTAGCGAAAGCTGGACAAATCGAAGTGGTCAAATTCAGGATGAGCCAGCAGGCGCTGGTACTGCACGGGCACCAGCATGGTGTGCGTGATACGTTCTTTTTCGGCTAGCCGCAACCACGCTTGGGCCTCGAACTTAGCCTGCAGCACCACCGTGCCGCCAAAAGTCAAGGTCGGAAAGAAGACCACCAGCGTGGTGTTGGAGTACAGCGGCGTGGACAGCAGGGACACGGTATCTGGCCCATAGCCGTACTTGGCTGCACGCTTGGAGTAGGCCCATCGCATGCCATGGGGCTGCACAATGCCCTTGGGCTCACCGGTGGTGCCAGACGAGTAGATGATATTGAAGGGCTGGTCCGGGTCTAACTGCACTGCCGTCGCTGGTCTGCCTGGCTCTACCAGCCAATCGCTCAATGGCCTACCTGCCCCGGAATCGTCAAGGCTGATGCGCTGCAAGCGATCGATCGCAATTTCTGAAGCCTGATCCTTGACGCTGTCATCCAGAAACAAAAGCCTGGCATCGGCATCGATCAACATGGCCTGAAGGCTGGCAGGGGTTGCCCCTGGCGTCAGAGGGACCACGACCATTCCGGCCCGCAATACCCCCAAAAACACTGCCGCATAGTTGATTGAGGTCGCTGCGCATAGGGCGATGGCCTGGCCGATCTGCAGACCACTAGCCTGCAAGCTGGCCGCCACGCGTTCGCTCAGGACATCGAGTTCGGCATAGTTCAGACTCTGGTCGCCCTGAACCAGGGCCCTCTGACCGGGGGCTACCAGGGCGTGGGCATGCACCATGGCCGGAATGGAGCCGAAATCAGCGGCCAGCAGGGATTGGAGGTCTGCGGGCTGGAGTTTTGCATTCATACGATGCAGGTACCGCCATCGACTGCCAGATACTGGCCGGTGATATGACGTGAAGCTTCGCTGGCTAGGAACACCACCGCGCCTTTCAAGTCTTCATCGCCGCCGATACGATGCAGTGGCGCCCGCGCAATGACGGCCTCCTGAACTTTCTCCAATAGCCCAGATGACATTTTGGAAGGGAAAAATCCTGGACAGATCGCATTGACATTGATGTTGTAGCAGCCCCATTCGGCTGCGAGGGTGCGCGTGAAATTGATCACTGCAGCCTTGGAGGTGTTGTAAGCAATGGTGTGTACCCCAGCGGCAGTTCCCTTCAGGCCAGCCACCGATGCAATGTTGATGATCTTGCCCTGCTGACGCCCGATCATGCAGCGTCGTCCCACTTCACGCGATAGAAAAAAGGTGGCATTGACGTTGAGGTTCATGACCTTGTGCCAGGCCGCATCGGGGTAGTCTTCAGCAGGGGCTCCCCAGGTGGCGCCGGCATTGTTGACCAGAATGTCGATCACGCCATACCGGGCCAGAACCTTGTCCACCAGTTCAGGAATGTGATCAGGTTGCTGTAGGTCGTTAACGACTGTCAGCACCTGCAACCCCAGTTGCTCCAGATGAGCCTTGGCCTGGGCGAGTTCATCGGCTTTGCGAGCAGAGATTGCCAGCTTACAGCCCATTTCGCCCAAAGCCTCTGCCATCTGCAGGCCCAAGCCCCGCGAGCCGCCAGTGATCAAAGCGACCCGGCCATCCAGTTGAAACAATTTTTTGACGCTCATTACTTGTCTTGACGGCTTGTCTTGGCCTTCAGGCAGCCGTTGAATGCGCAGCTGTGGGGGTGATTATCGGCCTGATTCAGCAAGGCTTAAAACCAGCTGGGCTTAGTACATAGCCAAAGCGCGCGGGCAAATCAGCGCTGTGCATTTCCATGACGGGCCAACGCTCTGCTTCAATCAGGTCGGCGGCCAGCGTCACATCGGACGTGTGCACCAGTCCCAGCCCCAAATCGGTCAGAATAAAAACCCGCCCCAATTCGTCCAGCACCCAGGACAGCACAGCGGCAAGTGCGCCGGTGTGCGACCGTACCGTGCTATCAGGTTGCAAGCGCCAGACCCAGGGCGCGATTTCAAGTTCAACAAAGACCTTCTGCGGTCCATTTTGAAAGTACCAACAGCCTGCGTCATCAGCCAGGTAGTTGCGCCCGATGAAGTCGATCAACTTGTCATGCCGTAGCAGCGAGCCTTTGGCACCCAAGGCACCGCTGGCAAAGCTGCCTGCGGCCTGCGCGGCCTCATTGCGCATCCACCACTGGCCGCGCGCGTCCAGACCCAGCCAGCCGTAGCAGGCCGGGACATTGGGCCACTTGGCCATGGCCTGACGAACGATGTCATCCATTGGGGTCTTGAATAGTGATTGATGCTGTCATGGGTCTGGAACTTAAGCCGTAGTCGTAGCTCATGCTCCTGCTTTCGCTTAATTTTCGGTCAGAAGTTAACCAGGCTCAGACCTCGCAATGTTGCAACAGCCAGCCAGCCACAGCATCCGGCAATCCGCGCACATGGCCGGGCCAGCGGCCCTGAGCAAAGCCCACGTGACCCCCGTGGGATGGTTGCCACAGGGTCACACTGGGGGCCACATCCCGGACAAGTGGCAGGCTTGAGGCGGGCACGAAAGGATCGTTTTTGGCATTGAGCGCCAAGGCAGGCAGTCGGATACGGTGCAGGTGCGGTTTGGCTGAAGCACGCGCCCAGTAGTCCTCAACATTGCGAAAACCGTGTAGTGGCGCAGTAAACACATTGTCAAAGGCATAAAGGTCATTCGCTGCCAGCAGCACCTGCCGGTCAAACAGGCCCGGATGTTGTGCCAGCTTGGCCAGTGCCTTGGGCTTCATGCTGCGTAAAAACATGCGGGTGTAGATCTGACGGTTCAAGCCCCGCCCGATGGCATACCCCCCGGCCGCCAGATCCAGCGGAGAACTCACTGCCGCTACTGCCGTCACCAGCTTGTCGGCCTCTTGGCCCATCTCGGCCGCCCAGCGCAGCAGGGCATTACCGCCCAGCGAGACACCCACCGCGATGATCGGACCTGAGTGCCGGTGACGAAATTGATTCAGGATGAAGTTGATTTCCTGAAAGTCGCCCGAGTGGTAGGCACGGGGCGCCAGATTGATCTGGCCGCTGCAACCCCGAAAGTGTGGCAGTGCAAACGCCAGACCCGTCTCACGCGCCCAGTCGGCAAAGGCCTGCGCATAGTGACTTTGTGATGATCCCTCCAGGCCATGGAACAACACCAGCAAGATGTTTTTCGAGGCTTGCTTGTCCAACCAGTCAACATCGATGAAATCTGCATCCGGGGTGGTCCAGCGCTCGCGCCGAAAATGCAAGGGCGGCCCGTTCAGGCGACGGGAAAACAGGGCTGGCCAGATGGTTTGAAGGTGGCCACCCGGAAGCCACCAGGCTGCAGGCTGTTCCAAGAGCATGTCAGATTTCAAAGGCATTGCTGATCTCTGCCCCAACTGGCTCAATCATTTACAACCAGCGAAACGCCAACGGAATTAACACAGAGGCCAGGACCACTTGCAAGCCCAGGGCGAGTCCGGCATAGGCACCGGCATCCGCGTTGACCTGCAGGGCACGGGCAGCTCCCAGGCCATGCGAGACCGTGCCCAGGGCAAAGCCACGCGATCTCCATCCGGCAGGGTTGGTGGGAACATGCAGAAAATCAAACAGGTATTTCCCGATCAGCGCACCCATAATTCCCGTCAGCACCGCAAATACTGCTGCCAAAGCAGGGATGCCGCCAATTTTTTCCGAAACGCCCATGGCCACCGGCGCGGTGACCGACTTGGTGGTCAGGGACAGCACCACTTCGGTTGGCAATTTCATGAGGGTTCCCAATAACCAGGCCGAGCCGGCTGCAGCAGCGCCTCCGACCAGAGCAGCCAGCAACAAAGGGCGCCAACGCTTTCGCAATTCGAGCCGGCGCTGCCACAGCGGCCAGGCAAGCGCCACTACCGCTGGCCCCAGCAAAAAATGAATGAACTGGGCGCCGGAAAAATAGCTTGGGTAGGGTACGCCCGTCAGCATCAAAAAAGAAGCGATGATCAGCACGGTCCATAGCACCGGATTGGCCCATGGCGCTTGTTTGAAGCGGGTGTAGACCGCGTGCGCCAAAACATAGCCGGCCAAGGTGGCGGTCAAGCCAAACAGGGGTGTACGAGAGAGGTAGACCCAAAGTTCGACGAAGTTGGACATGTTAGTCACCGGACCTGGGGCGCTTGATCAGAGCTTGCAGCATAAGCGCGGTGACCGCTAATCCGATCAGCGTGGAGATAACAATCACCAGCAACATGCGCAGCCCGTACTCACTGATCAGGCTGAGATGCGTCATCACACCCACGCCTACCGGCACAAACAATAAGGACAGGTGCGAGAGCAAAAATTCAGCGCATTCACCCACTGGTTTGCGAACCTGCTCGAAACTCAGCGCCAACAGTAGCAGCACCATGCCCACCACCGGGCCAGGAATTGGCAAGTGCATTGCTTGAGAAATCAGCTCGCCGGCCGATTGCAGCGCCAAAAGCCAGGCAAATCCGCGCAGGGCGTTCATGACAATCGGTAGTTGAAATGATTCAATCTGGAGCTGGCCGCGAATTTCCTTTAACCCGCCCACGCCAACTGACGTAGGGCCGGATGGGTCGGTAAGGCGTAAGCGGCATCAGAACCTTGGCAAATCGGGATGTGACAGCTTGCCCGCACGCACCAGCATCTTGCCGTATTCAGCACAGCGGTTGTGGGTGGGAATGACCTTGCCCGGATTGAGCAGACTGTGGGGGTCAAAGGCCCCCTTGACGCCCAGCATCTGCCGGTTTTCCTCGGCGCTGAATTGCACGCACATGGAGTTGAGCTTTTCAACGCCGACACCATGTTCGCCGGTGACCGTGCCCCCCATGGCCACACTGGTCTCCAAAATGTCTGCGCCAAACAACTCGCAGCGATGCAGTTGGTCAGGGTCATTGGCGTCGAACAGAATCAGCGGATGCAGGTTGCCGTCGCCCGCATGAAAGACGTTGAGGCAGGACAGCTGGTATTTCTTCTCCATCTCCTGAATGGCATACAGGATGTCGGCCAGCCGTTTGCGCGGTATGGTGGAGTCCATGCACATGTAATCTGGCGCCATGCGGCCGCTGGCCGGAAACGCATTCTTGCGGCCACTCCAGTAACGCAGTCGCTCGGCCTCATCGCGACTGACCGTGATGGCTGTGGCCCCTGCCGCGCGCAGCACCTCGCTCATGCGGCCAATTTCTTCCTGCACCTCTTCCGGGGTGCCATCACTTTCGCACAGCAGGATGGCCGCCGCCTTCAAGTCATAGCCGGCATGGACAAAGTCTTCAACGGCTGCTGTCATGGGCTGGTCCATCATCTCAAGACCTGCGGGAATGATTCCTGCAGCAATCACTGCGGCGACGGCGTCGCCAGCCTTTCTTACATCGTCAAAGCTGGCCATGATGCAACGGGCCAATTGAGGCTTAGGAACCAGCCTTACCGTGACCTCTATCGTCACTGCCAGCATTCCTTCGGAGCCCACATAAACACTCAGCAGGTCATAGCCGGGTGTATCCAGTGCTTCAGAGCCCAGTTCGATGGGCTCTCCTGCCACAGTAAAGCCACGAACTTTCAGCACATTGTTGACGGTCAGGCCATATTTGAGACAGTGCACACCACCCGAGTTTTCTGCCACATTGCCGCCGATAGTGCAGGCGATCTGGCTGGAGGGATCAGGTGCGTAATACAAGTTGTAGGGCGCTGCTGCCTCACTGATGGCCAGGTTTCGCACCCCGGCCTGGACCACGGCGGTTCGACTCAGGGAGTCGATCTTCAGGATACGGTTGAAACGCGCCAGGCTCAAGGTCACCCCATCGGCCAATGGCATGGCGCCTCCGGATAGACCCGTACCAGCCCCCCGGGCGACCACCGGCACACCCAGGGCATGACAGGTTTTCAAAATGGCTTGTACCTGATCTTCGGTCTCGGGCAGGGTGACGGCCAGTGGCCGCTGCCGGTATGCGGTCAGTCCGTCACACTCGTAAGGCGTGACATCTTCTACGTGCCACAGCAGCGCCTCTTGCGGTAGAACGGCTTTTAAAGCCTGGACTACCTCGGCCTGACGTTGGCTGCGCTGCCTAGCTTCAACATGAAGGGCGGAATCAGGGGCGTTCATGCAGTGATTCTAGCCCTGGCTCTTTATAATTCCCCGCTCTTATTTCCTGCTCCTGCCCGATCGCTCTTCAATGCTGTTGCCGTACCTATTGCCTAAAAAAGCCCTGACTGCCTTTGCCGGCTGGGTGGCAGGCGGGCGTTGGGGCTGGGTCACGACCACCATCATCCGCCGTTTCATCCGCCGCTACCAGGTGAACATGGCCGAAGCGGTCAACCCAGACCTGGCCAGCTATGGCACGTTCAATGAATTTTTCTCCCGCGCTCTGAAAGCCGAGGCCCGCCCCATGGCCGAGGCCCGCTTTGTCTGCCCGGTCGATGGCGCCATCAGTCAACTCGGGCCGATCCAGCATGATCAAATCTTTCAGGCCAAGGGACACAGCTACACCACAACGGCGCTGCTGGGGGGGGAGGCTGACCTTGCCAGGCCGTTTCGGGAAGGCATGTTTGCCACCTTGTACCTGTCACCCAAGGACTACCACCGAATTCATATGCCATGCGACGGCCGATTGACCCAGATGATCCATGTCCCGGGTGACCTGTTTTCGGTCAACCCGGCCACGGCCGCTAGCGTACCGGGTCTTTTTGCCCGCAATGAGCGGGTCATCTGCCTGTTTGAAACGGCCCACGGACCCTTGGCGCTGGTGCTGGTGGGTGCCACCATCGTGGGTAGCATGGCCACCACCTGGCATGGGGTGGTCAACCCGCCCCGGCCTTCCAGACCCCGGTGCTGGCACTACGCGCCTGATGAAGTCAGGTTGCGGCAGGGCGAAGAAATGGGCCGGTTTCTGCTGGGTTCCACCGTGGTGCTGCTATGGCCGCCCGGGGTGACAAAATTCAGCCCGGATTGGGTTCCCGAACGCGAAGTCCGGGTTGGTGAGAAAATGGCGAATTAATTGAAAAACGGAGTATTTCATGCCTGGCTTGCTTTCCACCATTGACCCTGATGGGTTGCTTGAGTTTTCGGTGGTCTATACCGACCGTGCCCTGAACCATATGTCCAAACGCTTTCAGTCAGTAATGCGGGATATTTCCGGCATCCTGAAAGAGGTTTACCACGCCAAATCTGCCGTACTGGTCCCCGGTAGCGGCACCTTTGGCATGGAGTCAGTCGCCCGGCAATTTGCCACTGGCAAAAAAGTCATGGTCCTGCGCAATGGCTGGTTCAGCTATCGCTGGACCCAGATTTTTGAAATGGGCAGCATCCCGGCCGAAAGCACGGTCATGAAAGCCCGCCGAATCGGCACAGGCCCTCAAGCCCCCTGGACGCCTTGCCCTGTTGATGAAGTAGTGGCCGCCATCAAGGCGCACAAGCCTGCGGTGGTCTTTGCGCCCCATGTGGAAACTGCGGCTGGCATCATGTTGCCCGATGATTACATCCGCAAGGTCACCGAAGCGGTGCATGAAGTGGGCGGCTTGTTTGTGCTGGACTGCATTGCGTCAGGTTGCATGTGGGTGGACATGGAAGCCACTGGAGTGGATATCCTAATCAGCGCACCTCAAAAGGGCTGGAGCGGCTCGCCCGCTTGCGCCATGGTCATGCTCAGCGAGCGTGCCCGCAAGGCCATTGACAACACCACCAGCACCAGTTTTGCCACCGACCTGAAAAAATGGCTCCAGATCATGGAAGCTTACGAAAATGGTGGTCATGCTTACCACACCACCATGCCCACCGATGCATTGGCACGGCTGGACCAGGTGATGCGTGAGACCAAGGAGTATGGTTTTGAGAAAGTACGCCAGGAACAAATGGAACTGGGCGCCAAGGTGCGCGACCTGCTCGAAAGCCGTGGTATTCCCAGCGTGGCTGCCGATGGCTTCAAGGCACCTGGGGTGGTGGTGAGCTACACCACCGACTCGGAAATCCAGAACAGCAAGAAGTTCCTGGCACAGGGTCTGCAAACTGCCGCCGGCGTACCCCTGATGTGTGATGAGCCTGCAGACTTCAGCACTTTCCGGATTGGCTTGTTCGGTCTTGAAAAGCTGCACAATGTTGATCGCAGCGTGGCCCACCTGGCTGATGCGCTCGATCGACTGGGTATCAAGGAAAAGGTGGCCAAGGCCGCCTGACCCCAAAGCCCCGCAGCAGCGGGGTTTTTTTATCTGCACCAACCATGGTGCGCATCTTTCGTCTGATCGTTAGGAGACATTATGCAAATAGGAATTGCCGGTACAGGCAAGATGGGTAGCGCCGTTGCCTTGCGCTTAAAGGGATTGGGCCATCAAGTCACGGTTTGGAACCGTACTCGCTCCAAGGCCCAACCCTTGCTGGATGCTGGCTTGCCTTGGGCAGACAGCCCGCGCGCCCTGGCTGAAGCCAGCGAACTGGTAATCACCTTGCTGACCAACGAGCAGGCGCTGGACGAGGTTTATTTTTCTCCAGAGGGTCTGCTCAGCGCCCCCAAGGCTGGCCAGATCTTTTTGGAAATGAGCACGGTCAGCCCTCCCAAGCAGCAAGACATGGGCCAGCGGGCCAGTGCGTTGGGGGTTGCCTATCTGGAAAGCCCCGTGGGTGGTAGCGTGGGCCCAGCCAAAGAAGGCAAGCTGATGGCCTTTGTGGGTGGCGACTCAGCCGATCTGGAACGCGCGCGCCCACTGCTGGAGCAGATGTGTAAGCGCATCGAACATGTCGGCGGCCATGGCGCCGGGGCCATGATGAAGCTGGCAGTGAATTTGCCTCTGATGGTGTATTGGCAAACCCTGGGCGAGGCGCTCACCATGATCGCGCCCCTGGGCCTGGAGCCACAGCGGGTGATTGATGTGCTGACCGAATCTTCGGGTGGGCCCAATATGCTCAAGGTGCGGGGCGGCATGATTGCCGCAGCCCTGGGCGGCGACAAGAACGGTCCCATCACGGTGGATGTAGCCACCATGCGCAAGGATCTGCGCGCCATGCTGCAACATGCCCAAAGCCAACACCGGGAAATACCGCTGACCGCACAAACCCTGGCCAATTTCGACCGCGCTGCGGACAGCGGCCTGAACCACGCCGACTGCACGCAACTGCCGGTCTGGTGGTTGGCAACTGGCGGCCGCAGCTAGGGCGCTCGTCGGGCCGCTTGCGTTCTGCGCAAGCGGTTCGGCTCAATCCAGTTTCATTGCCCGGATAACTGGTCGAAACTGATCCATCTGGCGCTTGAGCATGGCTTCTTGCTCAGCCGGCGAAGAGCCCACCGGCTCGGCCCCCAATTCGGTTAAGCGCTTGGCCACTTCGGGGTGGCGCACCGCTGCAGCCACCTCGCGCTGCAACCGGTCGATGATGTCGCGCGGCGTCTTGGCCGGCGCAAATAGGCCATTCCAGCCTTCCAGTTCGAGGTCCGGGAAACCCAGTTCACGCACAGTGGGAACATTGGGCAGCGTTGCGATACGTTTGGAGGCGTTGGTCGCCAGGGCGCGCAAGGTGCCCGCTCGAATCTCGGCCAGGGAAGAGGACAGTTGGTCGCCGCCGAACTGTATTCGCCCAGACAGCAGCTCCTGCTTGAGGGGCGCAGCGCCCTTGAAAGGCACATGCTGCATGTCCACTTTGGCATCGCGCTTGAACGATTCGCCCAACACGTGCACGGCTGAGCCAGGTCCAGTGGAGCCATAGTTGTATTGCAGATTTGGGTTGGCGCGCAACAATGCCGCCAGTTCCTTCAAATCCTTGGCCGGCACGCTGGGGTTGGCGGTCATGACAAACGGCACATAAACTGCGATGGAAACCCCCGCAAAATCAGTTTCGGCATTGAAGGGCGAGCGATTGGCCAAGGTCTGCGCCACCGAAGACAAAGGGAAGGTGATGTTGTGCATGAGCAGCGTGTAGCCGTCCGGCGCGGCCTTGGCTACCAGGTCGGCGCCAATCGCTCCACCTGCACCACCCCGGTTGTCTACCAACACTGGCTGGCCCATGGATTCGCCCATGCGTTGCGCCACAATGCGCGCCACGATATCGGTAGTACCCCCAGCGGGAAAAGGCACGATGACCTTAATGGGTTTGGTGGGAAAGGTCTGGGCCTGTGCGTCCAGGCTGAGCATCAAGACCAGAACAGGAATTACACCGCAAAGCACCCGATTTAGTGAACCAATTAGTTTCCGCATGTAGTCTCCGGTAGAAGTTTTAGCAACTGTTGTCATGCATTGCATGGCATCAGCTCATTATCTGGGTGGGCTCTAATGGCTGTCAAGGCAACATGGGATGATCGACCGCCTGTCCGTAGAACAATTAAAAAACCAGCTTCTGGCTGAAGCGCCGACCTAGTTTCACGGCATTACATCGTAGTGAATTTGTGCATATATAAGTATGACGGTGGAAGGGACCGCTGAATTTGCTGGGTGGGTCGATCAGTTTGTTTGGCTTATGATCAATCTACGCCCTAGAAACATAATTCAATCAAAATTTGCCATGGTCTACCAAAATTTCAGTCAGGGGGCCCAGTGGCTGCCATTCACCCCGAACCGCAGCTTTGGCCAAGACCCACGGGTTTTTGTGGCGGCTGACGGCATGTACTTCACCACCTACGACGGGCGCCGGGTGATCGATGGCATCTCCAGTTTGTGGTGCGTGGGGGCAGGTCACAACCGTCGGGAAATCAACGAAGCCATCAAGCACCAGCTCGACACCCTGGACTATTCAACCGCCTTTAACGCCAGCAACGACAGGGCCTTTGAGGCGGCCGAGCGCATCACCGCACTGGCCCCAGGTGACCTGAACAAGGTGTTGTTCTGCAGCTCCGGCTCAGAAGCGGCCGACACGTCACTGAAAATGGCGCTGGCCTACCACCGCGCACGTGGCGAGGGGCACCGTACCGTGTTTATCGGCCGCGAGCGCGGTTACCACGGGGTAGGATTTGGCGGCATGAGCGTAGGCGGCATCCCCGCCAACCGCAAGATGTTCGGCAGCGCCCTTCTGCCCCGGGTGGATCATCTAAGCTTCACCCACGACCCGGCGCATGCCTATTACAACGGCGAACCCGAGTCCGACCACGATCTGCTGGTGGAACTGGAACAACGTATCTTGCCCCTGCATGACCCCAGTAATGTGGCCGCCATCATCGTCGAACCCGTGGCTGGCAGCGCGGGCTGGTACGTTCCACCGAAGGGCTACCTCAAGCGCTTGCGCGAGATTTGCGACCGACACGGCATCCTGCTGATTTTTGACGAGGTCATCACCGGCTTTGGCCGCATGGGCACGGCCTTTGGCGCTGACTTCTATGGTGTGGTGCCGGACATGCTCAACTTTGCCAAATGCGTTACCAATGGGGTCATTCCGATGGGCGGCGTGATTTGCCGCCAGAGTGTTTACGACGCCGTCATGGACGCACACGCCAACAGCCCGGCGCACGCTATCGAGCTGTTCCATGGCTATACCTATTCCGGCCACCCGGTGGCTTGCGCAGCAGCCATTGCCACCCTGAACGTGCTGCGTGACGAAGAACTGTTCCAGCGCGCGGCCCAGATAGGCAAGCTCCTTGGGGATGCCATGCACAACCGGCTCAAGGGGCTGCCCCATGTGATCAGCATCCGCACCCTCGGCCTGGCAGGCGCAGTCGAGCTATCGAGCCTGCCGGGCCTGGTTGGCAAGCGTGCTTACGATGTATATCTGGAGTGCTTTCAGCAGGGCGTGCTGGTTCGCAGCGCAGGGGAGAACCTGGTGTTGGCCCCAGCCTATATCGTGAACGCCGAACAAATTGCACAAATGGTTGACGTCTTGGCCGGCGCGATCCGAAAGCACGCTTAGACGCTGGACTTTTCCTCTCGACCTTTTTTCAGTTGAATCAAGCCCGGCGCTCTAAGCTTGCATGGGGTTTTTAGCTTGCGCCGTCAGCTTGAGTCTCAGCCTGGAAAATCTCGGAAGGCGTTGAGGTCGGGCTTGTTCCTCAATATCAGATTTCTATCTTCGAGCCCAGTTCCACCACGGCGTTACTTGGCAGATTAAGAAAATCTGCGGCGGCGCTGGCATTGCGGTGCAGTTGGGCAAACAGTTTTTCCCGCCAAGGCGACATGCCGTCGCTGATGGTTGGCACCACGGTATCACGCGACAAAAAGTAGCTGGTGGTCATGGGGTCCAGATCGCAGCCGTGCGCCTGCAATTCACGCAGAGCCCCCGGCACATCCGGGTCGTTCTTGAATCCGTAATTGATGATGACCTGCCAACAGTTATGGCCCAGATCTTCAATCGATAGTCGCTCGTCAATCTTGACCCAGGGCACCTCGTGACTCTGCAAGGTCACAAAGAGGTTGTTGTGATGCAGGACCTTGTTGTGCTTGAGGTTGTGCAGCAAGGCGTTGGGGACGGTGCCGGTGGTGCCGGTCAGAAATACCGCTGTTCCCTCAACGCGTACCGGCGGGCTGATGAAGACTGCCTCCAGAAAACTTTTAAGGTCAAGAGCCTCGGAGCGTAACTTGTCGTTGAGCAGATTGCGTCCGTCTTTCCAAGTTTGCATCAAGGCAAAAATGGCGCCCCCAATCAGCAAGGGGAACCAGCCCCCCTCAAAGAGCTTCAACAGATTGGAGCTGAAAAAGGCCAGATCGACGACAAAGAAGAAACCGGTGGCGGCCAAACACAGCGTCAAGGGATAGCCCCAGGCATAGCGAATGACAAAGAAAGTCAACACCGTTGTGATGAGCATGTCCAGGGTGACGGCAATGCCGTATGCCGACGCCAGGTTGCTAGAAGACTTGAACAGGACTACTGCCAGCACAATGGCTACGAACAGGCCCCAGTTGACAAAGGGAATGTAAATCTGCCCGGTATCGCGCACACTGGTGTGAAACAGCTGCAACCGCGGCAGGTAGCCCAACTGGATCACCTGCTTGGTAACACTGAAGGCCCCGGAGATCAGTGCCTGGGAGGCAATCACGGTTGCCATGGTGGCCAACCCGACCAGGGGCAACAATGCCCACTCAGGCGCCATCAGGTAAAAAGGATTCTTCACAGCCTCCGGGTTTTGCAGCAGCAGCGCGCCCTGGCCAAAGTAGTTGAGCGTCAAGGCTGGCATCACAATGGAAAACCACGCCAGCCGGATGGGCTTACGGCCAAAGTGCCCCATATCGGCGTACAGGGCTTCGCCCCCGGTCACACACAGTACCACCGCACCCAGGATGATGAATGTGGTGCCAGGATGATTGAAGATGAACCCCAGCGCATGGTGCGGGCTGAGGGCCCACAAAATGGTCGGGTTGCTGGCAATATGCGCCACCCCCAGGCAGGCGATGGAGAAAAACCAGACCAGGGTGATGGGGCCAAAAAACTTGCCAATGCCAGTCGTTCCACGCTTTTGTACCGCGAACAGACCGAACAGGATAATCAGCGTAAGGGGAATCACCGCTTTGGTGAAGGTGGGCGAAATCACCTCCAGCCCCTCGACCGCCGATAGCACCGAGATAGCCGGGGTAATCACCCCGTCGCCATAAAAGAGACAAGTGCCAAAGATGCCCACCATCAAAAGAACGCTGCGCAGTCTTGGTTTGTCACGCACTGATTTGGAGGCGAGCGCCAGCATGGCCACCAGCCCCCCCTCACCTTCATTGTCGGCACGCAGGACCAGGGTGACGTACTTGAGAGAAACAATGACGGTCAGGGTCCAGAAAAAAATGGACAGAATGCCAAACACATTGGCCGGGGTGAACGGCACATGACCGGAGCCGAACACCTCTTTCACCGCATACAAGACGCTGGTGCCGATATCGCCATACACAACACCGATGGCGCCCAGGGTGAGGGCGGCCAGAGAGGATCGCGAAGAACTCATGGTTTCTTTTTAAAGATGTGAGCTTACATCACTCGTAAACCTCAGCGGCCGGATCGGTTTTTTCCAGTTCATAACTGGCCGCCAGCATGGCCAGGCGGCCGATCACGCCATACATGTAGAACCGGTTGGGCACACTGGCGCCGGGCTTGGCGCCAGGTTGCGGCAGGTGCATGCTTTCATCGAAGGCCAATGGCACAAAACTGGCGCCAGGGGCGTTGAGGTTTTCGTCCACCCCACGGTCGGCATGCACCCGGTAAAAGCCGCCGACCACATACCGGTCGAGCATGTACACCACTGGCTCTGCCACTGCCTCGTTGATCTGTTCATGGGTGAGCACACCCTCCTGAATGATCACCTCGTTAACCGCTTGCCCATCCTTGATAACGCTCATCTTGTTGCGGGTGCGACGGTTGAGTACCTCCAGGTCCTTGGCATCGCGCACCGTCATGATGCCCATACCATATGTACCGTTATCCGCCTTGACGACCACAAACGGCTTTTCCTTGATACCGTATTCCTTGTACTTGCGGCGTATCTTGCCCAGGAGCATATCGACGCTGGTGACCAGACAGTCCATGCCTGTGCCATTAGAGAAGTCAACTTCACCACATTGAGTGAACAATGGATTGATCAACCAGGGGTCAATGCCCAGCATCTTGCCAAACGGCTTGGCGACATCTTCGTAGCTCTGAAAATGCCGACTCTTGCGCCGGGTTGACCAACCAGCATGCAGCGGGGGCAACAGGTGCTGCTCATGCAGGTCCTCCAGAATCCCAGGGATGCCGGCTGACAAATCGTTATTGAGCAGGATGGTGCAGGGATCGAAATCCTTCAGCCCAACGCGGTATTTACTGCGAAGCACCGGCTCCAGGGTAATCGACTGGCCGCTTGGCAACTCGATATCCATGCTCTTGGTGACCTCCGGGTTGATCGAGCCGATACGCACGTTCAGACCCGCCATGTTGAAGATGCGCTGAAGCTGCGCCACATTGCTGAGGTAGAAGGTGTTGCGGGTATGGTTCTCTGGAATCAGCAGCAGGTTGCGGGCTTCCGGACAAATTTTTTCGATCGCCGCCATGGCAGCCTGCACTGCCAGTGGCAGCATTTCCGACGTCAGGTTGTTCCAGCCGCCGGGGAAAAGATTGGTATCCACTGGCGCCAGCTTGAAGCCTGCATTGCGGATGTCCACCGAGGTGTAGAACGGTGGGGAATGCTCCATCCACTCCAGACGAAACCAGCGCTCGATGGCAGGCATGCTATCCAGAATGCGCTGCTCTAGTTCATTGATGGGCCCGGTGAGGGCAGTAATGAGATGGGGGACCATTTTTACCTCGATGATTTTGCAAATTCTGGGGGCTGCCCGGTCATTGGATTTCGATCGCTAAAACCTGCAGGGCTTCCTGGATCGGTATGAACAGGTTGATGCCAGCTGCCCCAGCATTGACCCCGCTCACAGCCATGCCGATAACCCGGCTCTGGGCATCCAGCAAAGGGCCGCCGCTACTTCCGGGCAGGATACGGGCATCGCTCTGGATGTAGTTCAGGTCCTTGATTTGGCGTACACCACTCACCACACCTCGGGTCAGGGTGCCCGCAAAAGTTTTGCCCAACGGCGAACCAAGCACAAAAGCGTCCTCGCCGGGCGAAGGCAATCGTTTCGAAAGGTGCAGTGGTTTACCCGCTGGGCTTGACAATTTCATCAGCGCAACGTCTCTAGTGCGGTGGCTACGCACCAGTTCAGCCACCTGTTCGCTACCATCCCCAAGCCTGACCTTCATGAGTTTCTGCTCGCCCAGCACATGCTGATTGGTCAGCAAATAGCCCTGACCTGAGATCAGAAAGCCACTGCCGCTGCGCTTGCCATCGGTCAGGGTGACGGTGGAATTGACCAGCTGCTGGTAATTGGCCTGCAGGGTGCCGCCAGGCTCGTCGACGGCGGGGATTTGAATCAGCTGAAACTTCTCAGGCTCCGGAATCTGGGTCTTGCCATGCAAGAGGTCAAAGTAGGCTTGTTGTGACTGCAGATTGGCAAAGGCCGCTCCGAAGGCACGGGCATAAGGTTCGCTGGCCGCCATCTTTTCGGGCCAATCGCTACGCCAATGACCCTCAGTCGTTTGGTCAAGCAAAACTTTTTCAGCCCGGGTCGAGTAGACCTCCCAACGAACCTGCATCCAGACGCTTCCCTGCATCTGGCCAGCTGCCGGGCTGCAAAGTCGGGCTTCAAAGGCGCGGATGGTCAGGCCCAAATGAAAATCTGGCTCGCGTCGGGATGGCTCAGCCTCGAAGACCGACCGATTGCGGTTGGACTGCTCAGGCACTGGGTAGCCAAGGGCAAGATTGCGCTGCCGAAACTGGGGGAACAGACTTTTGCTGAAGCTGCCGAGAATCTGAGTATTGAAATGGATGGGTGTACTGCTCTGACAGCCCTCCCCGCTTCGCATGTCCCCCACGACCTTGTTGTTGGTATGGGCGACTATTTTTTTCATGACGATGAGCCGTGGCGTCAGGCTGGCATCGGCCGGGATCGGGGCAAGTTGAGGCGCCTCCCGGGTGTCACGCAGCTGAGCCAATGCCGCCGCGCTCCAGCCTATTAGCGCGACCGCCAGCAAGCCAACGCCACGGTATGAAAACTTCATGTCACTCAAGGTTTTGGCTCATCCGAATCAAACAGAGCCTTGCTGATTGAAGAGTCACCAGCTTACTGCCGAATCTCGCCCTTGCCCATCACCACATACTTGAGCGAGGTCAAACCTTCGAGCCCCACCGGACCGCGGGCATGAAATTTATCGGTGCTGATTCCGATTTCTGCACCCAGGCCGTACTCAAAGCCATCGGCAAATCGGGTGCTGGTATTGACCATCACGCTACCGGAATCAACTTCTGCCAAAAAGGCCTGGGCGTGGAGATGGTCCCGGGTGACGATGGCATCGGTGTGGTGGCTGCCGTAATGGTTGATATGGACAATCGCCTGGTCCACCCCATCCACCACCTTGATGGCAATGATGGGTGCCAGATATTCCTCATACCAGTCCTGCTCCACAGCCTGGCGCAGCTTGGCACCGGCCAAACCCTGTAAAACAGCCAGGGTTTCGGGGCAACAACGCATCTCCACGCCCTTGGCAGCGTAGATGGCGCCGATTTTCGGCAGGAATTGAGCGGCCACGCCCCGAGCCACCAGCAGGCTTTCCATCGCGTTGCAAGGGCTGTATTTCTGGGTCTTGGCGTTGTCGGCCAGGCGCACCGCCATCTCGATGTCGCAAGGGTCATCGACATAGGTGTGACAGTTGCCGTCCAGGTGTTTGATCACCGGCACACGGGCTTCTCGGCTGATTCGCTCGATCAGCGACTTGCCGCCCCGCGGGATGACAACATCGACATAGTTGGGCATCGTGATCAGCTGGCCAACAATGGCACGGTCGGTGGTCTGAACCAGCTGGACCGCCTCGGCGGGCAACCCCGACTGCTGCAAAGCCTGTTGTACGAGCCGAGCCAAAGCTTTGTTGGAGTCGATCGCTTCGGAGCCGCCGCGCAGGATACAGGCGTTGCCACTCTTGATGGACAGGCTGGCCGCTTCAATGGTGACATTGGGACGGCTCTCGAAAATCATGGCAAAGACCCCGATGGGCACTCGCATCTGACCTACCCGAATGCCACTTTCCTGCTGTTTCAGGCCAATCACTTCGCCAATGATGTCTGGCATCGTGGCGAGCTGTTCGCACCCCAATGCTACGGTCTCAATGACTTTGGGCGTCAGTCGGAGCCGGTCCACCATCGGGGCGGCCAGGCCGGCCGCCTGAGCACGCTCGATGTCTTTGGCATTGTCAGCCTGAAGCTCCAACTGGTGTTCCCGCAACAATTTGGCCAACAGCCGCAAGGCCGAATTTTTGGTGGCTGCCTGTGCACGCGCCATATGGGCGGCGGCCGCGCGTGCCTGCCGCCCCAGTGTCTGGGAGTAATCGGCCGTGAGATGGGCAGAGTCGGCGGCGTCGTTCATGGGCCTATTTTCGCATGGCAACGCCCTGTGCCGGCACACCGCACAACTGACACAGTCGCATGGCCAGACGGTGCAGGGCCTGCCAGCCATCGCTAGGCCATCCGGGTGTCTTCAGACCTTTGACAATTCCATCGACCAGATGGGCGTCGTGCAATAGTTCGGCCAGCGCAGCACTCTCCAGCCTGGGCAACACCCGTTCAAACAGGCGCTCCTTCAGACCCCAGACCCGGTGTTCACGCAATGCCACAGGCAGAGGACGGCCTTCAATCAGGGCATCCTTGACCCGCTTGAGGGCACGAATATCTTCTGCCAGCGCATAGTGCACCAGGACCTGTGCCTCGCCCTCAGCTTGGAGTCCGTCCAGCATGCGTTGAACCCGGCCCGCCTGGCCGGCCAGCACCGATTCAGAAAGTTTGAAGACGTCGTAGCGGGCCACATTGAGTACCGCCCCCTCGACCTGCTCAAAAGTCAGCTCACCCGGCGGATACAAAAGGGCCAGTTTTTCAATTTCCTGATAGGCAGCGAGCAAATTGCCTTCGACCCGATCCACAAAAAACTGCAGGGTGCGCTGACCCTCCTGCCCCGCCTTGACCCGTTGCCCGGCCCGGGCCAGTCGCTGGGCAATCCATTGCGGCAGGGCTCCACGTTCAACCGAGTCGATTTGCACCGTGACGCCATGGCTCTCCAGGGCAGCAAACCAAGCCCCCATGCGGGTCTGGCGGTCTAGTCGCGGCAACAGAATAAGCATCAGAACCGAATCATTGTCCTGCGCAGCTTGCGCCAATTCCTGCAATGCGGCGCTGCCCTCCTTGCCCGGCTTGCCCGAAGGTATGCGCACCTCAAGAATCTGCCGGTCAGCAAACAGGCTGAGTGAACCGCCGGCAGCCAGAACAGCGCCCCAGTCAAAGTGAGCCCCGGCCACGGTATGCACGCTGCGTTCGGTATAACCTTGCTGGCGGGCAACAGCTCTGATGGCGTCAGCCGCCTCCTGCACCAACAGCGCCTCATCACCGTGCAGGGCATACAGAGTTTTGAGCCCGCGCTGCAGATGCGCCTCAAGTTGAGCTGCAGCCAACTGCATCAGAGTTCCCGGATGGCCGCCAGGCGGCGTAATACCTGCTGGACGATATCACTTTGCATGTTTCGGTAAAGTTGCTCCTCTTCAGCCTGCTTAGCCAAAGCAAACGCTTCGCTATAGCTCTGGTCGCGCTGCTGCAGCAACTCGGTGTCAGGAATCAACTCCTTGCCCTTAGGGGTACGCACCCTAAATCTGAATCGTAAGCGCAATTGGAGTTCGCGGACCTGCCCTACAGCACTCCCACCCACGATCACTTTTTCACGCTGTTCCTGCAACACTTCCAGAATCACCGGCGCCTCTTTCTGTCGCGCGGGGTCCGTGATCAGTTCCACCTTGCCCAAGGCCGCGAGGTAGCGTTTGAGCTCGATGCCAATTTGCGAGCCCGGCGTCAGCCCAGCATAAATGGAAGTGAAGGCAAATTCCGGGGGCTGGCGCAAGCGAAAACCGCAAGCTGCCAGCAAACCGGGCCCGCACAGCGCAACCGATATTTTGAGTGACAGGCCCAGGGCTGTGCGTCGGTTACCACTTGAGACGGGCTGTGCTGACTGCATGCCTCAGATCACCACATTGACCAGTCGGCCAGGCACCACCACCACTTTTTTGGGTGAGGCACCCGCTGCCTGCTTAAGCACAGCCTCGTTGGCCAGGGCTGCAGCCTCGATGACCGACTTGTCGGCATCAGCCGATACGCGCACGCTTCCGCGTAGCTTGCCGTTAATCTGAAGCACCAGTTCAATTTCGTCCTGCACCAGGGCGACGGGGTCCACCTGGGGCCAGTCGGCATCCAGAAGATTGCCGACTGCCACAGCGTAGCCCAGTTCGCCCCAGAGGGCATGGGTGATATGCGGACAGGCTGGGTAGAGCATGCGTAGTAGCAGCGACACCCCCTCGCATAGCACCGCCTGATCGCCGTCGTCTGATGTGGGGCGAAAATCCTCCAGCGCATTGAGCAGCTTCATGCAGCCCGAGACCACCGTGTTGTACTGCATGCGCTCATAGTCATAGCTGACCTGTTTGAGGACCAGGTGCATTTCCCTTCGCAAGGACTTGGCTGCTGCTCCTGGCACAGCGCCAGAGAGCTTACGCCCGCTCGCCGCACGCAGCGCATCAGCATGTCGGTGGGCAAATGCCCAAACCCGGCGCAGGAAGCGATAACTGCCTTCCACGGCCGCATCGTTCCACTCCAGCGTGGCTTCGGGTGGTGCCGTGAACATGGTGTACAGACGCGCGGTGTCGGCCCCGTACTTTTCGATCAGGTCCTGCGGATCCACGCCATTGTTCTTTGATTTGGACATGGTGCCCACGCCCTCGTAGTCGATAGGCGTGCCCACCGGCAAACGGCCATCTCCACTGTCAACCTCATGTTTCAACTGGGCACCCACCACCTTGCCAGCGCTGTCCAGCACGTGCTCCACATCATGGGGCCAGAAGTAATCCTTACCCCCCTTGGAGGTTCGCCGCGAGTAAATATGGTTAAGCACCATGCCTTGCGTAAGCAGGCGGGTAAATGGCTCGTCCACCCGGATGAGCCCCAAATCACGCATCACCTTGGTCCAGAAACGCGCATACAGCAGATGCAGTATGGCGTGCTCTATTCCGCCAATGTACTGATCCATGGGCATCCAATATTGGGCGCCATCAGCAACCATCTTGTCGTTGTTGGTCGGATCGCAATAGCGCATGAAATACCATGAGCTGTCCACAAAGGTGTCCATGGTGTCGGTTTCACGTCGGGCAGGCTGGCCACAGCAAGGGCATGCTACTTTCAGAAACTGATCACATTTGTTCAGTGGGTTGCCACTGCCATCGGGCACCAGATCCAGCGGCAAGACCACCGGCAAATCCTGCTCGGGCACCGGCACAGTACCGCAGCGCTCGCAATGAATGATCGGGATGGGCGTTCCCCAGTAGCGCTGGCGGCTGATCCCCCAGTCGCGCAATCGCCAGGTCGTCTTCTTTTCGCCCAAGCCGCGCACTTGCAGGGCATGCGCCACCGAATCGATGGCCTGCTGAAAAACCAGGCCGCTGAAGCTGTCGGAATTGATCGTTACGCCACGACCTTTTTCGGCATACCAGTCATGCCAGTGCTGGTAATCAAAATGCTGGCCGTCCACATCAATCACCTGACGAATCGGCAGCTGGTATTTGAGCGCAAAGGCAAAGTCACGCTCATCATGCGCCGGGACACCCATGACCGCTCCATCACCATAGCTCATCAGGACATAATTGCCCACCCAGACTTCGATCTGCTCGTCATTGAGCGGGTGCTGAACGAACAAGCCGGTCGGCATGCCCTCCTTATCCTTCAGGGCCAGTTCGGCCTCGGTGGTGCCACCTTGCTTGCAGTTTTCGATAAAGCTGGCCAAGGCCGGGTTGCTCAAAGCGGCCTGTGTGGCTAAAGGGTGCTCGGGCGCCACGGCACAAAAAGTGACGCCCATGATGGTGTCCGCACGCGTGGTGAAGACATACATGCGCCCATCGCTGATCAGCTGACCATCAGCATCCCGAATGTCGTGGGTAAAGGCAAAGCGCACGCCCTCGCTTCGACCAATCCAGTTTTCCTGCATGAGGCGCACCCGCTCGGGCCAGCCGTTGAGGGTGGCCTTGTCGTTGCCAATCTGGACGTGGTCGAGCAGTTCTTGCGCGTACTCCGTGATTTTCAGGTAATAGCCGGGTATCTCACGTTTTTCCACCAGGGCACCAGTGCGCCAACCCCGCCCGTCAATCACCTGCTCATTGGCCAGAACCGTCTGGTCCACCGGGTCCCAATTGACAACCTGTGTCTTGCGGTAGGCAATGCCCTTGTCCAGCATCTTGAGAAATAGCCATTGGTTCCACTTGTAGTAAGCGGGGTCACAGGTAGCGACTTCGCGACTCCAGTCGATCGCCAAGCCCATGGCACGCATCTGGGCTTTCATGTGATCAATGTTGTCATAGGTCCACTGGGCAGGTGGTACCCCGTTCTTCAGCGCGGCGTTTTCTGCCGGCAGCCCGAAGGCATCCCACCCCATGGGCATGAGCACATTGTGGCCATTCATGCGCAGATGGCGTGCCAACATGTCGTTGATGGTGTAGTTACGTACATGCCCCATATGCAGCTTGCCGCTGGGGTAGGGCAACATCGAGCAGGCATAGAACTTCTTTTTGCCAGCTGCTTCGGTTACACGGTATGCGTCAGTCTGCGTCCATTCGGATTGCGCTGCTCGCTCGACTTCAAGATGGTTATATTTGTCTTGCATGGGAAAGTCTGTCGTAGCGGTCAAAGTGCCGCCCAGCGCGACATTTTAGGATGGGCAGCGCGGCCTCAGCGTCTGGTTGCAAAAGCAATTCGCCTCAAGCCGGCCTGATGGGCCGCATCCAGCAAGGCCACCACCTGACCATAGGGCACGGCCGTGTCTGCACGCAGTTCAACCTCAGTCTGGGGCGCCTGCCGCCCTAGTTCGACCAGCCGCTGGCGCAAGCGGTCCATGTCAATAGGCTGCTCATCCAGATAAGCCTTGCCGGCCGCATCCAGGGCGATTTGGACCAGTTGGGGCGACTGTTCAGCTTGCGCCGTCTCGGCACGGGGCAAATCCAGCCGCAAAGCTGACGTCATCAGGGGTGCGGTCAACATGAATATGACAAGCAGCACCAACATCACATCGATCAACGGGGTCATGTTGATCTCGCTCATGGGCTTTAGCCCGGGGGCACGTCCAAAACGACCAAATGCCATCAGGACTCCTGGCTCACAACCGTGGAGCCATGAGAGGCCCCAGATGACAGCAACAGCTGATGCAAATCGTGCACAAAGCCTTCAAGGTCTGCCTCCACCTGGGCAATCTGGCGGCCCAGCAAGTTGTAGCCCAATACTGCCGGAATTGCCACGGCCAGACCGGCAGCAGTCATGATGAGCGCCTCCCCCACGGGGCCGGCAATTCGATCCACCGCAATCTGGCCCTGTGCGGCAATGGTCGCCATGGCCAGGTAAATGCCCCAGACCGTGCCAAGCAAGCCCACAAAGGGAGAGGTTGCCCCTGTTGTGGCCAACAGGGTCTGACCGAAATGCAGCCTCCTCAGAACCACATTGAGCGCTTCGCGCAAAGTTCGTGTGAGTTGCAAGTCCGAGCCAGCCATCTGCGATAAGGTTCCCGGACTTTGCCTGAGGGCCGCATTGAGCATGGGAAGGAGCAGGCCCAGGCGATCGAAAGGCTGAACCCGCGATCGGGCTTCAGAAAAACTGTCAGCCTGCCAGAAAGCCGCAATAGACCGCGCAAGACTTGAACGCACTCGCTGCAACAGCCAGCCCTTCCAGAGTATCACTGTCCAACTCGCCACCGACATCAGTAGCAAGAGCAGCGCCAGGCAACGCGTTAGCGCATCACTTTCCGTCAGCAATTGCAGTGGATTCATCGCTCAGATCAGCGCAGGCCCAGCACGTCAAACATGTCGTACAGGCCTGTGGACTTATCTGCCAGAAAGCGAGCTGCCCGCAAACTGCCCTGCGCGTAAGTGGTTCGGCTCGAAGATTTGTGGGTAATTTCGATTCGTTCGCCAGTGCCGGCAAACAAGACCGTATGGTCTCCGACGATGTCACCGCCTCGCACCGTGGCAAATCCAATGCTGGAAGGATCCCGCTCGCCGGTATGGCCATAACGCTCATAGACAGCGCAGTCCTTGAGGTCACGACCCAGGGCCTGCGCAATCACCTCACCCATTTTGAGCGCGGTTCCGGAGGGGGCATCAACCTTGTGGCGGTGATGCGCTTCTATGACCTCTATGTCGTATCCGGTGTCCAGCGCCCGTGCCGCCATCTCCAGCAGCTTCATGGTTACGTTGACGCCCACGCTCATATTGGGCGCCAGCACAATCGCCACATCACTGGCAATTGCAGCGATTTCTTCTTTTTGCGCCTGGCTAAAACCGGTGGTTCCGATGACCGCCTTCACGCCAAGTTTTCGACAGACTTGCAAATGGGCCAGGGTGCCCTCCGGACGGGTGAAGTCAATCAGGCAGCGGGCGCTCTGAAGGCCCTGTGACAAATCGGATGTGATTTTCACGCCGCTAAGCTGACCCAGATAGGCAGTGGCATCCAGTCCCATGGCGGGGCTGCCGGCAATATCCAGAGCGCCGGCCAGAACGCAGTCATCTGCGGCGTTGACCGCCTCAATCAACATACGGCCCATACGCCCACTGGCACCAGCGATGGCAATCGGATGAGAAACAGCAGAGTTCATGAGGGTGAGCAATAAAAAACTTTAGCGCGGCTGGGTTTCCAGCGGGGGATAGTTTTTGGGAGCTGCGGGTGGAGCCTGGTTTTCAACGGGTTTGGCCGTGGGCTTGGGAAATTGCTGCAATTGCTCTTCGCTGGCTTGAAGTTTCGGCAATTTGGCTGGGTCAACGGTGGAGCGCTCAAGCGTGGCAGCGAATTCCGACTCACTCGGCAATTCATCTGCCTCGACTCGCTCGAGCAGGTCACCCTTGAAAAACACAGTGACTCGACGCGCCTGCGGCTCTGCGCCCTGGCGACTCAAGGTAAAAACATAGTCCCAGCGGTTCGAATGAAAGACGCTGGTCAGCAGGGGGGTGCCCAGCAAGTCTCGCACCTGCAACCGGCTCATGCCTGGCTTGAGAATCTGCGCTTGCTCACGTGTGACCACATTACCCTGGACGACGTCGATACGGTAGGGGCTGAAGGTGGTGGCCAGCCGATTGCTGGCTTTATTCACGCTACTGCACCCGCTTAGCAAGGCAAGCATGGCCATAAGGAGCAATAGACGTTTCAGGGCGCTGGAAGATAAAGACATGTGTCTGGCGCAGGCGATATGATCAGGCCATTGTAGCGGTTGATCCTGCATTCACTGGAGTTGCATAAGGCCATGAACAACATCGAGGAGCTCAAAAGTACGGGCCTCAAGGCCACCCTGCCACGACTGAAGATTCTGGAGATTTTTCAGAAGGGCGATCAGCGCCATATGAGCGCTGAGGATGTGTTCCGTGTCCTGCTTCAGGACCGATCCGATGTTGGTCTGGCAACGGTGTACCGTGTGCTGACCCAGTTTGAGCAGGCTGGCATTCTGAGCCGCAGTAATTTTGAAGGCGGCAAAGCCGTCTTTGAGCTTAACGAGGGTCAGCACCACGACCATCTGGTGTGCCTAGACTGTGGCAAGGTGGAAGAGTTTTATGACTCTGACATCGAAAAACGCCAACAGGCAGTGGCTGCAAAAAGGGGGTTTGCGCTGGCCGAGCATGCGCTCAGCCTGTATGCGCATTGCACCAAGAAGAATTGCCAGTACCGGAGCGCCCCTGGCTAGTCGCCCCTGATCATGGCCTGGCGGTGTCGCTCCATGAAGTCTTCATAAGTGTTGATGCCGCGCATCTGCAGGATGGTGTTACGCACCGCCGCCTCCACCAGCACGGCCAGGTTACGGCCGGCCACGACCTGAATTACCACCTTACGCAAGGCTATGCCCAGCACGTCCTGGGTAAGGGGCTCGGTGGGGATACGCTCGTAGTCGCGCTCCAGGGTCTCCCGCCGCACCAGGTGAACAATCAACTTCACCCTCATCTTGCGGCGCACAGCAGTCTCGCCGAATATCGCCCGTATATCCAGCAGGCCGATGCCGCGTACCTCCAGCAGGTTTCTTAGCAATTCGGGGCAGCGTCCCTCGATATTGGCCTGGTCCACTCGGGAGAGTTCCACCGCATCATCAGCAACCAGCCCATGCCCACGAGAAATCAGCTCCAGGCCCAACTCGCTTTTGCCCAATCCGGACTCTCCGGTGATCAGCACCCCCAGGCCAAGAATGTCCATCAACACGCCGTGGGTGGTGGTGCGATCGGCAAAGTGCTTCGACAGATAGTTGCGCAGTACATCGATCACATAGGCCGGCGGCTCCGGTGTGGCGAACATGGGGATTTGCGCCTGTTCGCACATGGCCAACAACGCAGGGGGAGCAGCCTGAGCATCAGCCAGCACCAGCACCGGGGGCTGCAACTCGACAATCCTGGCCACACGGCGAGCGCAATCCTCGGCGGAAGCATTGGTCAGGTAGGCCACTTCGCGTTCGCCCAGGACCTGCACCCGGTAAGGGTGGATGTAGTTGAGATAACCAACCAGATCGGCACCCGAACTTGCAGCTCGAACCGCTACTTCGTCGAACCGCCGCTCCGAAGCGCCCAAGCTGGCAACCCAATCCCAGCCCAGGCTGACCCGAAACTCCTCAAACAACACCTGGGCACTGACTGCGGTGGGGCGCATGGGGTGTCAACCAGGCTCAGTTGGCGTGTGCGGGCAGCCAGGAGGCAATCAGGCCGTGGAGCTCGGCTGCCTCTGAGCAGGCTGCCATTTTCTCGCGCAGCTCACCATCACTCAGAAGTTCGGCAATTTCAGAAAGAATTTCAAGGTGTTTCTGGGTGGCCGCCTCGGGCACCAGCAAGAAAATCAGAAGCTTGACGGGCTGATCGTCCGGCGCGTCAAAACCAATAGGGGCTTGTAGCAAAAGAACCGCCGCCATTGGTGATTTCAGGCCTTTGATACGGCCGTGAGGGATGGCCACACCATGCCCCAAGCCGGTAGAGCCCAGTCGCTCTCGGGCAAAAAGACTGTCGGTAACCGCAGCGCGGCTGAGGCCATGAAGGTTTTCAAACAAAAGCCCGACTTCTTCGAAAGCCCGTTTCTTGCTGGCAGCGTCAACATGCACCAGTACCTGGGGCAGGGGCAAAATAGCAGCTAGTCGGTTCATGGCTCAGGCTGAATTATGCACACAAAAAAGCCGCGGTTCTGGCCGCGGCTTTTGGTCAAGACGCCAATAAATCAAAGGGTTCACATAAGTCGCTTGCTCGGCTCATGGTGGTGGTCTTGGAGGCGGTCCTTGTGTCGCACAACCTGCCTGTCAAGTTTGTCTACCAGATCATCAACGGCGGCATACAAGTCCTCGTGCGAACTTTCGGCAAACAAATCACTGCCCTTGACATGAATATTACATTCGGCCCGCTGTCGGCGCTCCTTCTCTTTCTGTTTTTCCACGGTAAGCAGCACCTTGACATCGACTACCTGGTCAAAGTGGCGGGTTATGCGATCCAGCTTGGTCGTGACATAGCTTCGCAAGGCGGGAGTAACTTCAAGGTGGTGACCGCTGATCGTCAAGTTCATAAAAACTCCTGTACTCTTGGGATTGAAACAAGGCCTACCCCGCCAAACTGCCCCCTACCGAAGACATGGATCAGGGCGGACAGTCTCACTATGCCCTTGCCCAAAAATAAAGGCAAGCCCAGTCCGATGACCTACCTCAATACACGGATATTCGGTTAAAAACCAA
>JAFMFB010000031.1 GCA_017856435.1 Burkholderiaceae bacterium | reverse complement strand
GCACTGCCCTCACCTATGATGCAGGCAGGGTGTAAACCTAAAGTGCTGGCAGACCGTTAAACCCGTCATGAAAATTCTTCGACCCTCTCTGGTTCTGATCGCTGGCCTGAGCTGCCTGCTGACGCTGGCGCCCCTGGGGGCCCAGGCCAACCCCCGCTGGCATGGCGAAATCAAACGCTTTGAGCGCCACGACATGGGTCACTGGCGCGGCGGCGCCTGGAAGCACGGCCACCACAACGGCCGCCTGGGCTGGTGGTGGGTGGTGGGCGGGGCCTGGTACTTCTACCCGCAACCGATCTACCCCTACCCTAATCCCTATGTGCCTTCTGTGGTGGTGGCGCCGCAGCCTGTAGTGGTGGCACCGCAGGTTTACAGCGCACCTCAGGCTGCGCCTGTTGCACCGCCCGAAGCGGTCGCGCCGACAATATCGGCCGCCCCAGCCGACCCGCAGTACTGGTACTACTGCGATGCGTCCAAAACCTATTACCCCTATGTGGCCACTTGTGACGCCGGCTGGCGCGCGGTACCCGCAACCCCACCGACGGGAGTGAAGCAGTGAAGCGTTCTATACATAACATCCCAGCACTGAAAAATGCGCCCGTCATTAGCGCGAGCTTGCTGGCCCTGCTGGTCTTGAGCGGTTGCGCAGTCAACCCCAGCGGCCCGCATGTGACGGTGATGCCGGCGCCGGGCAAGCCGTTTGAGCAGTTTGCCGCGGAAGACCAGCAATGCCGTCAGTACGCCCAGCAATCCATCGGCGGGCCCGATGCCGCCGCTCAGGGCAATGAGCGGGCTGTTGGCTCGGCGGCGCTGGGCACGGTGATTGGAGCGGCTGCCGGCAGCGCACTGGGCAGCCGGCGCAACGGCACCAATGAGGGCGCGGGCATGGGCCTGATTGTGGGCACCGCCGTGGGCGCCGGTGCAGGCGCTACGGCCAGCCAGGATTTGCAGCGCCGCTATGACATTGCCTACCAGCAGTGCATGTATGCCAAGGGCAACCAGCTGCCATCGGCCGCCGGTTACCAGACAGCGCCGCGCGCACGCCGCGTCTATCCAGCCGCCCCAAGCTACGCCCCGCCAGCCTACACCCCACCGCCAGCCGGCTACCCCCCGCCGCCACCAGCTGGCTACGCACCACCGCCACCGCCCAATTGAGGGTAAGTCAATTGCAAAACCAGGAACTGGTAGCCCAGATTCACCAGGCCTTGCTGATGAAGTCACCGTCGCAGTCGCAGCCATGATGCCTGAGCAAGTCAGCCGCGTTGCACCGGCACTGGGCCTGTTGCTGAGCATCTTTGTCACCTTCAGCGCGGCCGCTGTCGGGGGCCTGGCTTCGGTGCAGGCGGCCTCGTTTTATGCCGAGCTGATCCGCCCGGCCTGGGCGCCACCGGGATGGCTGTTCGGCCCGGTGTGGTCAGCCCTCTATACCCTGATGGCGGTCTCGGCCTGGCTGGTCTGGCGCCAGGACCCGGGGCCGGGCAGCCAACGCGCGCTGGTCTGGTATGGGGTGCAGTTGCTGGCCAACGCGCTGTGGAGCTGGCTGTTTTTTTACTGGCACCTGGGGGCGCTGGCGATGGCCGATGTGCTCTTGCTGTGGGCCCTGATTCTGGGCACCTGCTGGCAGTTTGGCCGGATCCGGCCACTGGCGGCCTGGCTGATGTTGCCCTACCTGGGCTGGGTAGGCTTTGCCAGCGTGCTGACCTGGGCCATCTGGCGGGCCAACCCAGGTTTGCTGGGTTAACCCTGGCGCGGCCCATAGGGGCGCTAGCGCAGACTCACAGCACGGTACAGGCCTGCTCAAAGGCCAGGCGCGGGTTGCGCGCAAATTCCTTGCTGGTGTCGGCAAAACCCAGGTTGATCAGGAAGTTGGTGGCGTAGCGCCCATCGGGGAAGAACTCGGCATTGACCTTGGCAATGTCAAAGCCGCTCATCGGACCGACGTCCAGCCCCACAGCGCGTGCGGCCAGGATGAAGTAGGCGCCGCCCAGGGTGCCGTTGCGGTTGGCGGTGTTGGTGGCCAGGGTGGGGTTGTTTTCGAAGTTTTCCTTGGCGCCAGCGCCATGCCAGACCTGCGGCATGTGCTCGTAGAAGCGGGTGTCGGTGGCCACGATCACGGTGACCGGCGCGGCCATGGTCTTGTCCAGGTTGCCCGGGCTGAGCGCTGGCTTGAGGCGCTCCTTGGCCTGGGGCGTGGTCAGGAACACATAGCGGGTGGGCTGGGTGTTCATGGAGGTAGGGGCCAGACAGGCCAGGGCATAGGCCTCGCGCAGCAGGGATTCGGGCACGGGTTGGTCAAGAAAGCCGTTGGCGGTGCGGGCTTCGTGGAACAACTGGTCAAGGGCGTTTTTATCAATCTTCATGGTTTGGGTTGGGCTGGAAAAAATTACAACGGGCGATTATCGCCTGAGCCAGATCGCAAGGCCCCCTGACCTGCAGGCCAAAGAGCCGGGGGTGGATGGATGTGCGGCCGGGTGTTCGGCTTACTCCACCTTGATGCCGATCTCACGCACCAGGCGGCTCCAGCGCTCGACGTCGCCGCGCACCCGTGCCCGGGTCTGCTCCTGATTGAGCGCCAGCGGCTTGCCGCCGGCCTTGCGAAACACCTCCTGCAGCTCGGGCTGGGCAATGACTTTGGCCAACTCAGCCTGCAGGCGCTGCTGCACATCAGTGGGGGTCTTGCTCGGCAGAAAATAGCCAAACCAGGATTCCAGGTCGAGCTGGGCCGCACCACTTTCGATGATGGTGGGAACCTGCGGGTGCATCGGGTTGCGCTCGGCACCCGAGACGGCCAGCGCCTTGACGGTGCCCGCCAGGACCTGCACACGTGCAGTGGAGGACAGGTCAAAGAACAGATCGACCCGACCGCCCAGCAGATCCTGGTAGGCAGCCTGGGCGCCCCGGTAGGGCACATGCACCAGCTGGACGCCCGCGGTATGCCACAGCGCAGCGGCCAGCACATGCTGGCCCGAGCCGTTGCCGGCCGAGGCGTAACTGAGCTTGCCGGGGTTGGCGCGCGCATAGGCGACCACGTCCTGCAGGGTGTTGAGCGGCAGGTCCTTGCGCGCCATCAGGGTGTAGCTGTAGCTCACCGCCAGACCCACTGGCTCGAAGTCACGCAGGCTGTCGTAGGACAGCTTGTCGTACAGGCCCATGTTGAGGGCGATGTTGGAGACCGAGCCCATCAGCAGGGTGTAGCCATCTGCGGCAGCCTTGGCCGCCAAGTCAGTGCCCACCAGGGTGCCCGAGCCGGGGCGGTTTTCCACCACCACGGGCTGGCCGATCTGTTTGCTCAGCCGATCGGCCAGGGCGCGCGCTACAAAATCAAAGCCACCACCAGGCGGCTGGGGCACGATCACCTTCAGGGGGCGATTGGGCCAGTTGCTCTGGGCCAGCGCGGCTGGCGCCAGGCCGGCCCAGGTCAGGGCAGAAGCAACCTGCAGCAGGTTGCGTCGGGAAAGATGCGATCTGGTCATGTCAGTCTCCTCGTTGAAATAATGATTGAATCAGCGCTCCAGCGGACCTCCGGCCAACCAGCGTGCGCCCCGCTGGTAGAGCCCCTGGACAACCTCGCCCTTGAGCATGGGCATGTCCATCTTGACCTGGTAGCCGATGCGCGTCTGGATATACGCCAGGTGGCGGTAGCCCTCGGGAAATCCGGCCAACGCCTGCTGGTCCAGCCGCAGCACGGCGCTGGGATCGACCGGGTCGATCCGGTCTTTTTCATAAATCGGCTGGCGATGCAGCAGCTTCCACTGACCCTGATGGCGGGTGATGAAGTCGTAGAAGCGGCCAGTGCACACCACATCGCACAACACCGGCCCGCCCTCGCCCTCAACCATGCCGCGCTGGGAGATGGTCATCTTGGTCTGGGCGATGGCCCGGTCACCGGCCACCTCGACGGCCGAGCCGCCCAGGAAATGCAGGATGCTCACGCCCTTGGCCCAGCCCTCCTGGGTGACGCGGATGAATTCGGCAAACGGGCCCTGAAACCAGGTCGCCATCATCACGCCCTCAGGGTGCCAGACGGTGGCAAAACGTTCCCAGTCGCCGGCATCGCGCCAGACGGCCCAGCGCTCAACCAGCTGACGAATCTGCAGTTCATTGATCATGGCTTCATCCATAGATGGGTCTCCTCAAGGTGGCAATTATTTCAGGGGGCGCTGTAGTCAACCTGGAAGCGTGCAGTGCGCAGGTCGCCCACTTCGCGCTTGACGCGCAGATGCTCGGGATGACTGGCGTAGCTCTCCAGCGCGGCCTGGCTCTCGAACTCCGAGTAGAGCACCACGTCACAGGCGTAATCGATGCGGCTTTGGTCAACACCGATCTCCAGCCGCAGCAGGCCGGGTATGCGTCCGCGCAGGCTCTCAAAGCTGCGCTGCAGGGTGGCCAGGTTGAGCGCCTTTTGCTCGGGGGTATCCCCCCGCACGTTCCACATCACGATGTGCTTGATCATGGTTCAGACAGGACGGGTTGGGTCACAGGGGCATGGCGCTGGCAGCACTGGGTGCCCGCCATGGCGCCGTCGATGGCCGCTCAGGCGGCTGGTGGGAAGCCCGCCTTTTGCGGCCACAGGTTGGTGAAGGCGTGGATGGTGGTGCTGGCGTAGAGGCCGGCCTTGGTGAAGGGCTCCTCGGCCAGCCAGGCATGGGCGGCATCGCGGCTGGGAAAGTCGATCACCAGCAGGCTGCCCAACATGGCCTGGCCATCGTCATGGGTGAAAGGCCCGGCAAAGGCCATCTGCTCGGCCACGGCGCCCAGGTAGGCCTTGTGTTCAGGGCGCACCCGCTGGCGCAGCGCCTGGTGGTCGGGCTTGTCAATCAGGATGAAGGCAAACAGCATGTCAGTCTCCGGCTAAGGTTGGGTTAAGGGGTTGCGTGAAGGTAGTACGAAGGGATTGCGCAGGTGGTGCGAGGTTGCTGCAGAGGCGGGTAAGGCGAGCTGGCCCGCTCAGGCCTTGGGGTTGAGCACAAAGTCGTACTTCAGGCTGTAGCTGCCATCGGGCTCCTGGTTCCAGTCGGCAATCAGGGTGGAGCGCACGCCGAACACCACGTCGGAGTCGAGGTACTGGTCGTGGTCGCGAAAGACGTGGGTGATCAGGCGCTCGTAGCCCGGCGCCTCGATCATGAAGTGCAGGTGGGCCGGCCGCCAGGGGTGGTTGTTGGTGGCGCGCAGCATGGTGCCCACCGGGCCATCGGAGGGGATGGGGTAGGCCTCGGCCAGGATGGTCTTGAAGTGAAAGCGCCCCTGCCCGTCGGCGTGCAGGATGCCGCGCGCCTGCGGATGAGCCAGGTGCTCGTACTGCACGTCGTAGTTGCCGTCGGCGTCGGCCTGCCAGACATTGATCAGGGCGTTGGGGATGGGCTCGCCGCTGAGGCTGCGCACGATGCCGCTGACTTGGCAGGGCTCGCCCTTGGCGCCGTTGGAGACATCGGCCCCCAGCGGGTACTCTGGGGCGTTTTCCAGGAAGAAGGGGCCAAAGACGGTGGGCTCGGTGCAGCCCGCGGGCTTGTCGTTGTTCATGGCCACGGTCAGCATGGACAGGCCCAGGGTGTCGCTCAGCAGGATGAATTCCTGGCGCTTGTCGCTGCACATGTGGCCGGTGTCGGTGAGAAAGTTGATGCCCTTCAACCACTCTTCCTCGGTCAGGCGCACCTCGCGGGCAAAGGCGTGCAGGTGCTGGACCAAGCTGGTGATGATTTCCTTGAGGCGTGGATCGGGCGTCTTGGAAAAACGCTCGATGACGGCCTGGGTGATGGTGTCTTCATTGAGGTTGCGCATGGTGCCGGTCTCCGGGGTTCAGGTTGCGGTTGAGTCATGACTTTACACAAGGCTGGCCCGGCTTTGAAGCAAAGGCGCCGTAAAAATGTTTTTCACTGACTGCAACAGGGCGCCATACGACCCAATCGCTTGCTTCCTGGCGCCTGCCGTCAATGGCTGGGTATGATCCCCGCTTCGAGCAGGAGACACGATTGGACCGCTGGAGTGAACTGGAGTTGTTGGTGCAGGTTGCCGAGTCGGGCAGCCTGAGCCGCGCGGCCGAGGCACTGAATGTGTCCAACGCCGCGGCCAGCCGACACCTGCAGGCGCTGGAGAACCGGCTGGGCGCCAGGCTGGTGGAGCGCAACACCCGACGCCTCTACCTGACTGACACCGGCCAGGAATTTGTCAGCCGCGCCAAGGCGGTGCTGGCCGAGCTCAAGGATGCCGAGGAAGCGGTCAATGCCAGCACGCTCAAGCCCAGCGGGGTGCTGCGCATCTCGGCCTCGCTGTCGTTTGCCATGCAGCATGTGGCCCCCCTGCTGCGCGAGTACACCCAGCGCTATCCGCAGGTGAGCGTGCATCTGGAATCGTCCAACCGCTACTTTGACATCATTGACAGCAATATCGATCTGGCGATCCGCACCCGCGAGGTCGAACCCGATTCGAACATCACGGTGCGCCGCCTGGCCAGCACTCGGCGCATTTTGGCGGCCTCCCCCCGCTATCTGGCGCAGCACGGGCGGCCCAGCGCGCTGGAGGATCTGGCGAGCCACAAGCTGCTGCTCTACACCCACGCCAATCACCCCAATGAGTTGCGCTTTAGCCGCGACGGCCAGACCACCACGCTGCAGGTCAGCGGCCTGCTGGAGTCCAACGACGGGCAGATCCTGCGCGCTGCGGCGCTCGATGGCATGGGCATTCTGGTGCAGCCCACCTACATCCTGTACGAGGACATGGTGGCCGGTCGGCTGGTGCCGGTGCTGGACGAGTGGGACCTGCCGCGCCTGACGATCAATCTGGCCTACCCCAGCCGCAAGCATCTGTCGGCCAAGGTGCGCACCTTCATCGACTTCATGGCAGGTTACTTTGAACGCATGAACTATGAACAGAAATGGACCGGCCGCTTTGGCGCGCGCTGAGATGGCCAAGCCGACGCAGCTGCAGACCGAGGTGCTGATTGCCGGGGGCGGGCCCTGTGGCCTGATGCTGGCCATCGAGCTGGGCCGCCGGGGCATTGGCTGCCTGCTGGTGGACCAGAAGCCGGGCACCGCCTTCAACCCGCAGGCCAATGCCACCCAGGCGCGCACCATGGAGCACTTTCGCCGCCTGGGGTTTGCCCATGCGGTGCGCGCCCAGGGGCTACCGCCCGAACACCCGACCGATATCGCCTACCTGACCCGCTTTGCCGGCATCGAGCTGGCGCGTCTGCGTCTGCCCACTGCCGCCCAGGCACCGGCCGTGATCAAGAACCTGTCGGGCTCCTGGAGTGCGGCCGAACTGCCGCACCGGGTGTCGCAAAAGTTTGTCGAGCTGGTGCTGCGTGAACAGGCGCAGGCACAGGCCAGCGCCGATATCCGCTTCGGCTGGCGGCTGCAAGGCTTTGAGGACCAGGGCCAGCAGATCGAGGCGGTGGTGGCCCCGGTGGAAGGCGGCGCGCCCCTGCAGGTGCAGGCCGCCTACCTGGTGGGTGCCGATGGCGCCCGCAGCTTTGTGCGCAATTCGCTTGACATTGACTGGCAGGGTGATACCGGTATCAAGCGCCACTTCATGGGCGGCAAGATGCTGGCGGTGTATCTGAAGGCGCCCGGCTTCTACGACCACAACCCGAATGACCGGGCCTGGATGTATGTGGTGGTCAACCCGCAGTTGCGCGCGTTCATCATGTCGGTCAACGGGGTCGATGAGTTTGCCTTTCATGTGCAGATGGCCGACGACGCTGCCACCGAGGCGCTGAGCGAGGCGGATGCGCGCCGCCTGTTCAGCCAGGCCTTTGGCCAGCCCATGGAGATCGAGATCCTCTCCATGGCGACCTGGCTGGCGGGCCACGCGCTGGTGGCCGAAACATTTCAGCGTGGCCGGGTTTTTCTGGGCGGCGATGCGGTGCACCTGTTCACCCCCACCGGCGGCCTGGGCTACAACACTGCGGTGGAAGATGCGGTCAACCTGGGCTGGAAGCTGGCGCATGTGCTGCGCGGTCAGGCCCCGGCCACGCTGCTGGACAGCTACGAACTGGAGCGCAAGCCGCTGGCGCAGCGCAACACCGGCTACGCGCGCCAGTTTGCCGATTCGATCGGGTTGTTCGAGGCGGTGCCCGAACTCGAGCAGGACAGCCCAGCCGGTGCGGCCGCGCGGGTGCTGGCCTCGGACTACCTTAACGGCCATGTGCGGCGCGAGTTCAACATCCCCGGGGTCACCTTTGGCGGGCGCTACGATGGCTCGCCCCTGATCGTGGCCGATGGTTGCACACCGCCGCCCGATGCCGCCAACAGCTACCAGCCCAGCGCCTGCCCGGGGGGGCGCCCGCCGCACGCCTGGCTGGACGATGGCCGCTCGCTGTTTGACAGTTTTCACAGCGAGTGGACGCTGCTGGCGCTGGGCCCCGAACCGCCGCAGACCAGCGCCTTTGTGGCGGCCGCACAGTCGCTGCGGCTTGATTTGCAAGTGGTTCATCACAGCGACCCGGCATTGGCAGCCCTCTATGAAGCGCCGCTGGCGCTGATCCGCCCCGACCAGATCGTCGCCTGGCGCGGCACGAACGACCAGCAGGCGCTGGCCGTGCTGGCCCAGGCCAGTGGTGGGCTGCAAGCCAAGGAAAACTCGGTATGAACCGGCGTGAACTGCTGGCCAGCCTGGCGGTGGCCCTACCCGTAGGTAGTACCAAGGCGGCCAGTCGCACCTTGCAGGCGGCACCAGCCGTACTGCCGGTGGCCGGTCAGGAGCGCTTGGCGGTATGGGCCTACGGGGGCCAGGTTCCGGGACCTGTGTTGCGCCAACGCCAAGGCACTCTGTTGGACCTGGAACTACTTAACCAACTGCCAGATGCCACCACCATTCACTGGCATGGACTGCGACTGCCCAATGCCATGGATGGCGTACCGGGGCTGACTCAGGCGCCTGTGGCTCCTGGCGAACGTTTTGGCTACCGCTTCAGCCTGCCCGATGCCGGCACTTTCTGGTACCACCCACACCTGTCGGCCCCGGAGCAGCTCGAGCGGGGGCTGGCTGGCGTGCTGATCGTAGAGGAGACGCAGCCCCCGCAGACCGATGCGGAGGCGATCTGGTTACTGGATGACTGGCGGCTGGACCCCAATGGGCGCATAGCCGAGGACTTTCTGAACTTTCACGATGTATCGCACGCCGGCCGTCTGGGTCAACAGCTCACCGTCAACGGTCAGTTGGGCACGAAGATTAATCTGCAAACCGGCCAGCGACTTCGGCTGCGCCTGATCAATGCTGCCAACGCCCGAATTTTTGCGCTGGCACTGCCGGGCCTAAGTGCCTGGCTGATTGCGCGCGATGGCATGCCCACGCATACGGTGCAGGCCTGGGACGATGTGTTGCTGCTGGGTCCAGGCATGCGCGCTGACGTGATGGTGGATGCCCAACAGGCTGGGGACTTTGTACTGGTGGACCGCTTCGGTCGCATTACCCATACCCTGGCTCAGTTGCACATCCGTGGCGCCAGCCAGAGCGCTGTGCGACCCGCACCGTCAGCACTGCCACCCAACCCGGTGCCCAGCCCCGATCTGGCCAACGCCCAGCGGCACCGGTTGGTGCTGGGTGGCGGCATGATGAACCGCTTTGGCTGGCCCGCCGAATTTGCCAGCGAGCGCGAGGCGCGGCGCACACGCCGTCAGGCCGGCGAGCGGCTGGCCGATCCGGTCTGGACCCTCAATGGGCATGCCCATATGTCGCACACGGCCTCACACCACCCAGAATTTAGTGTGAGTCGCGGACAAAGCCTGCATCTGACGCTGGAGAACCGAACCAACTGGTGGCACCCGATGCATTTGCATGGCCACCATTTCCAGGTGCTGTCGCGCAACGGCCAATTGCTGGGCGAGCGTCCCTGGCGCGACACGGTGCTGCTCACGCCCAACGACACGGTTGAGATTGCGTTTGTGGCTGACAACCCGGGGCGCTGGCTGATTCACTGCCATGTGCTGGAGCACCATGCTGGTGGGCTGGGCACAATGTTTGAAGTGCAAGCCTGAGCGAACGGATTGTCTTCACGCGTGCCCGGGCTACTACACTTCATAGGTTGCTGAGCTGGCAACCTCACTTACACAACCCTCAACGCTGTGCCCGACCATGAACGACTCCCCTACCCGCCCCGACCTGCCCGACCATCTGTCGATCGACCCACGCAGCCCACACTATGTTGAGGCGGTGTTCGAGCATGCGGTGGGCATTCGCTTCAATGGCAAGGAACGCGCCGACGTCGAGGAGTACTGCATCAGCGAAGGCTGGATCAAGGTGCCGGCGGGCAAGACGCTGGACCGTCGGGGCAACCCCCTGCTAATCAAGCTCAAGGGGCAGGTTGAGGTGTATTACCGCTGAGTCTGCTGGACTTGTGCCACCTGCGACATCTGGTTTGCGCCAGGAAAGCTCAGGTTGTTGCAGGCCTCGCACTCATCGGTGAGCAAGCCCATGCGCACCAGCAGGGCGTGCAGCTTGCAGCCCACGCACAGGCCCATCACTGTCTCCAGCCACATGAAGCCAAAGCAGGTGGCAACCCCGACCAGGGGAATCCAGTAGGGCAGGTAGTTTTGGGTGGTGGGCAGGACCTCGCTGCGCAGCGCCCAATTGACCCAACCCGCGAACACCTCGGGGTTGAAGAAAATCAGGCACACGCTGATGAAGGTGGCGCCTATGCTCCAGGCCATGCGCTTGGGTTGCAGGGGTTTCCAGACAGGTTCATGGGCGCTGGCCAGCAGGCTGGCCAACCAGACCGTGGGCGACAGGCGCGCGCTCCAGACAAACATGCCGCAAAGCATTTCATAAAGCCCGAACCACAACACATAGGTCTGCCAGGTGTAGTCGCGGGTGCGGCGCACTGCTTCCACCATGTAGAGGATGCGGCCATCAAAATCGGTGTCAAAGGTGTCGCGGATCACATTGCCGGTGATCTCCCATCTGGAACCGTAAATCGCATCAAACAGGGTAAAGGCCATGTAGATCGGGATCGCCAGCAAGAGCCCGGCACGAATGCGCACCGCAACGTCGTTGATGAACAACGGTGTGCTCTTGGTATCAAAAAACCAAAGCTTGATCATCACATTGCGTAAGGTTGCCAGCATATCTAGGGGTCAGTGGGTCGCTGTCAAAGCTAAGAACATAGGGAGATTTAACCGCCGGCGACAGCGGCTAAACCCACGGGGGTAATTCTAAGTCAATCGTCATGACTTGCCGGGCTGTTGGGATCAGGCGCTGCAGAGTCACCAATAGCGACGGTCGAAATTCACGCAGGCAGACGCTCTGCCACCCCCCCTAAAGGAGAGATTCCCGGCAATTTTTTCTTCGTTGCCAGTTAAGAAAAAATAGCGTTGATGCAGCGAATCACCGCTGCAGTTCAGCGCTGCAAACCTTAACTGGCATACCTGGGCAGCAGGCGCACCGCGTTGTCGCGGCCAATGGCTTTGAGGTCGGCGTCGGAGAAACCGTAATCGATCAGGCCCTTGATGGTGTCTTCGCCGGTGCGGTAGGGATAGTCCGAACCGAACAGGATCTTGTTGACATCGACCAGGCGAGTGAGCGAGGCCAGCGCCATCGGGTGCATGGCCCAGGCGGTGTCGTAGTAGAAGCGCTTGAGCTCGTGCAGCACACCGCGCGGCACCCGGGGTGCCAGTTTGGGATCGATGATCGGAGCGCGCACCAGGCGCTCGGTGAGGAAGGGCAGGGTGCCCCCGGCGTGCGAGAAGATGAACTGCAGATCAGGGCAGCGCGCTGCGGTGCCGGAGAACACGATGTCCACGATGGTGCGGGTGGTGTCAGTGCCGAACTCGACCACAGTGGGCGGAATTTGGGGTGTCAGGATATTGCGGCAGCAATTGGCGGCCGTGGGGTGGGTGTAGAGCACCGCCTTGCGCCGGTTGAGCTCGTCCATGATGGGCGCGAACGAGGGATGGCCCAGCCACTTGTCACCATAGCTGGTGAGCAGGCCGATGCCGTCGGCCTTGAGCACATCGAGTGCGTAGCTCAACTCGTTCAAGGCGCTGTCGGTGTCCTGCATCGGAATCATGGCAAAGGAGCCGAAGCGGCCCGGGTGATCTTTGGACAGCTTGGCCACCCACTCATTGCTCTCACGCGCGATGCGTCGCGCACTGGCCGCATCGGTGAAGCTGACCTGCGGTGTGGTGGCCGACAGGATGGAGGTGGCCACGCCGGCCTTGTCCATGTCGTCCAGGGTCTTGGCCACCGACCATTTCTGCACGATCGGCGCGGCCAGTTTGGCCTTGGTCAGTTCGGCCACATAGGCCGGCGAGAACATATGGTGGTGGGTGTCGATGCGGTTGCGCAAGCCGGTCAGGCTCTGGTTGGGCCCGGCACAACCCGGCAGCACGCTGGCCGCGCCCGCGGCCAGCAAGCCGGTGAGGAAGCCGCGGCGCGGGGTGGCGCAATCACAGGCTGAATGCAGGACAGGGTTTGTTTCGCTCATCACGTTCTCCTCGTGGGTTGGTTGTTTGGGCTTGTTCAGGGCCGGGTGCCTTCGAACGCGTTTTGCAACAGTTGACGAATCGCTTCTCGCTCCAGCGGCCGGGGGTTGGGGTACTGGTTCTGCAAGGCCAGCTCACAGGCCTTGTCAAGATCGGAGGCCTGCAGACCCAGTGACTTGAGCGCCACGGGCGCACCGTTGTCACGCGCCAGGTCAAACACCGCCTGGGCCGCGCTGGCGCCATTCAAGGCACGGGTGATGCGTGCCATAGCCTCGGGCGCGTGGGTGGCGTTGTAGGCCAGGGCGTGGGGCAGCACGATGGTGTGGGTCTCGGCATGCGGCAGGTTGAAGGTGCCGCCCAGGGTGTGGCACAGCTTGTGGTGCAGCGCCATGCCGACATGGCCCAGCACGGTGCCACACAGCCAGGCGCCATAGAGGGCATCGGCGCGCGCATCCAGGTCGGCGCCATCGCGCCGGATGGCAGGCAGGGCTCGGCCGAGCGCACGAATGCCTTCCTCGGCCATCAGGCTCATGACCGGATTGCCATCAACCGAATACAGGCCTTCAGCCGCGTGGGCGATGGCATTGATGCCGCTGGTCACGCTCAGCCCCACTGGCAAGCTGAGGGTGAGTGCGGGGTCATAGATGACGGTGCGCGGCAGCACCCGCATGTCACGGCCGGTTTTCTTCAGCCCGCCTTCGGTGATGCCATAAATCGGAGTCACTTCCGAGCCGGCGTAGGTGGTGGGAATGGCCAGGATGGGCAGGCCCGAGTCCAGGGCGATGGCCTTGCCCAGGCCGGTGGTGGAGCCGCCGCCCACCGCCACCGCGCAATCGGCACCAAGCTCGCTGGCCAACTGGCGCGCCTGGCGCGCGGTCTCCATCGGCACATGCATCACGGCACGGTCAAACACGCCGGCCGCCCGGTCTCCCAGCATCTGCGCCACCAGCTCGGCCGAGCCACGCTGCTCGGGCGTGGACAGCACCAGGGCCCGCCTGGCACCCAGCGCCTCAATCTCGCGTGGCAGCTGGGTCAGGGCTCCGGTACCAAACACGATGCGGGCCGGTTGCGCGGTGTAAACAAACTCCATCATGAAATCTCCCGGTCTTTTCATTCCTGCTGGTGTGGGTTGAGCCCGGCGCTGCGTTCAACCGCCTTGATGATGGCCGCGTAGTCGTCCTGGGCATCGCCCTGGGCCACAGCGGCGTGCATCAACTGCAGAGTCATGGCCGTCTGGGGCAGGGGTACATGGTTGGCCTGACCCGCGCCCAGAATCAACTGCAGGTCCTTGATCATTTGTTCCACGGTGAAGGTGGGGGTGAAATCACGCTGGCTGAGCTGAACCGACTTGGCCTTGACGATGGGTGAGCCCACCGCGCTGGCGCCCAGCACCGACCACATGGCCTGCCAGTCCAGTCCGCCCTTGCGTCCCAAGGTGAGCGCCTCGGCCAGCATGGCACTGGTCTGGGCGATCATCAGGTTGACCACCAGCTTCATCAGCCGGGCCTGCTCGGCCTGGCCCAGATAGAACTGGTTGGGCCCAAGCTGCTTGAGTAAAGGCAGCACGGCCTGGTAGGCGGCCTGCGGCCCCGAAGCCATGATGGTGAGTTGGGCGGCCTCGGCCATCTTGTTGTTGCCCGAGACCGTGGTGCGCAGGTACTCGACGCCGGCCGCCTGCAGCACATCAGCCGCCGCCGCCGAGGTCTCGACCGACACGGTGCTGGTATCGACAAAGATGCAGCCCGAGCGCGCGGCGCTAGCCACCTGGGCGGCTACCGCGAGCAGCGCCTTGTCGGTGGGCAGCGAGGAAAAGACCACCTCGGCCGCCGCCAGCGCCGCTGCCGTGTCGCTGGCCACGGTCAGACCCTGCGCGCGGGCCAGTTGCAGACGCTCCTGGCTGGTGTCGCTGACGCTCACCGCATTGCCGGCTGTCTTGAGGTGCAGGGCCATGGGCAAGCCCATTTTGCCCACGCCGATCAGGTGCAGGGTCTGGCTCATGCCGCCGCCGCGTCAGCCGGGGCTGCAGAAGGAGCAGAGGCTGCGGGTGATGCTTGTGCCGTAGGGGCAATGCCGCCCGTCTGGCCCGCCATGAACTGGCTCTGGCCCATGCCGATCAGCCGGTTCCAGCGCTGCTGGCCCATGGTCAGGCCGATGAAAAAGCCCAGCTCGACAATTTGCGGCGTCTCAAAGTGGCTGTTGAGGCCGGCCCACAACTCGTCGCTGGATTCCAGCCCCCAGGTGATGGCCTCGGCCAGGCGCAGGGCGGCCTTCTGGCGCGCGCTGAAGCGTGCTGACTTGTCAAAGTCGAGCAGTTCCTTGACATCGTCCTCGATCAGCCCCTGGGCCTGCGCCTTCATCGAGCGCTGGTTGCCGCAGTAGTTGCAGTTGACTGCCTGCGAGACGTACAGGCGGCAGAGCTCCTTAATGGCGTGGTCACAGACGCCCTCGACAAAGGTGTCGTTCCAGGCGTTGGTGAAAGCCCAGAACACCTTGGGCACATGGGCCCGGATGGCATGACTTTCGGGGCGCGGGGCGCCTTCACGCGCGGCGCGCTCGAACTCGGCCATCATGGCCGGGTCGGTGATCAGGGACGGATCGATGTAGGGAATGCGTTGGGCGTGGCTCATGGCGGTTCCTTGGCAACAGGGTGAGTGGCTGATTTTTGAATGGATGGACGCTGGGTGGCGGGTTCAGGCCTTGGCCGCCAGAGGCAGGGCCTGCTCGAAATAGCTCAGGTCAACAAATTGGCTGGCCGGTGGCGGTGTGCCGCCCCACATGCCTTCAAGCTCGGCACGAATGGCCAGCACGGTGTGAAAACCCTGCTCACTGAAGCGCGCATCGACGGCCAGGCCCGAGCCCGGGGTGATGAGGGCCTCGTAGGTGCCCAGCGCCGCTGCCGCAGCCAGCTTGAAGTTGTCGCGCAGCAGTGCCAGCATGGTGTCTCGCTGCGCCGGATCGAGCACAAGGCGCTGGCCTTCGATATAGGCGGCCAGGTAGGACACCAGCAGGGCGCGGTGGGCCTGCGCCCAGTCTCGCAGCACAAAGGCGCCGGTGGCCTGGTAGGGCCCCAGCAACTGGTACTGACTGCCCAGACTCTTGAGGCCCTGCTCGCGAACGGTGAAGGAAAACGGCGGGTTGATCATGGCCGCGGCCAGTTGCGGATCTGCCAGCATGGCCGCAGCGCGCGGCCCGGTGCCGCCCGCAAGCTTGTGGGTGTAGTCACGGCCCTCGATCAGGCCGTGGTTCTTGAGGATCTTCTTGGCCACCAAGGCGTAGGCGGTATTGGGCGCATCAACCGCCAACACCTTGCCCCGCAGGTCATCCAGGCTCTGGATTTCTGGGCGCACCATCAAGTCGTTCATGCCGGCGTCGCCACCCAGCACGATCACCACGGGCTGGCCGGCCTGCACCATGGCCACGGCGTTGTCCACGGCGGCATGGGCAATGTCAAAGTGCCCCTCAGCCAGACCGGCGCGCTGGGCGTCGGAGTTGGGCGTGTGCTGGATAGCCAGTTGCAGACCACGGCGCTCAAAGCAACCGGCCTGCTGCGCGGCCAGCAGCGGCAGGTTGCTGGAGGTGTTGAAGATGTTGACGCGCAGGGTCTGCATTGCGCGCAGGCTTATTTGGCGTTTTTCATCACGGCCCCGAGGCTGGCGTTTTCCTCGCGGATAAAGGCGTCAAAACGGGCTGGGGTCATAGGCATGGGCTCACCGCCAAGCTTGGCCATGCGTTCCTTCACGTCGGGCTGATTGAGCGCCTTGTTGACTTCCTGATTGAGCTTGTTGACCACCTCACGCGGGGTCTTGGCCGGGGCCAGCAGGCCGATCCAGAAGTCAAAGGCAAAACCCGGCACACCCGCTTCGGCCACGGTGGGCACATCGGGCAGGGCCGACGAGCGTTGTGCTGTGCTTACGGCCAGCGCGCGCATCTTATTGGCGCGGATGTTGGGGATGGATGCGAGCACCGGGGTGAACATGAAATCAACCCGCCCAGCAATGGTTTCGGTAATGGTTTCGGGCGTGCCCTTGAAAGGAATATGGGTGATGTCGATGCCGGTGACGTTGCGGAACTTCTCGGCATTCACATGGGTAGCGCTACCCTTACCGGCCGAGGCGTAGTTCATGACACCGGGCTTGGCCTTGGCCGCAGCCACCAGGTCGGCCACGCTTTTAAGCGGACTGTTGGCGGGCACCACCAGCACATTGGGCAGGGATGCCAACGGGGTGACGCCGGCAAAGTCATTCACAGTGTCATAGCTCAGCCCGGGGTAGAGCACCGGGTTGACCACATGGCCGGTGGAGACCACCAGCAGGGTGTAGCCATCGGGCTCGCTTTTGGCCACGAAGGCCGAGCCCAGGGTGCCGCCCGCACCCGGCTTGTTTTCCACCACCACCGGCTGGCCCCAACTGGCGCTGAGCTTCTCGCCAACCACGCGGGCCATGATGTCGGTGGCACTGCCGGCGGTGAAGGGCACCACGATCTTGATCGGCTTGCTGGGGTAAGCCTGCGCCAGTGCCAGACCCGAGGTCAACAGCAGGGTGGCTAGTGTAAGGATGCGTTTCATGGGTATCTCCTTGGTTGATATGAGTGAGGGAATTATTGCTGGCTGGCGGGGCTGCGGGTGGGTTGGCGCAAGCTCATGGGGTCAAGCGGCCAGGCCCAGCGCCGAAGTGATCTTGCGCCCGGAGGCCTGCAAGGCGGCCAGCTTGGGGGGCAGGTCAACACCGAGCAACTGACCACCGCGCTTTTTCCAGTGTCCGGCCACCATCACGCTGTCGATATTGGCCAGTGAGGTCTGGAACACCACGCTGCTGACGGCGTCGTGCACCGGTTGCATGTTCAGGTCGGTGGCACGGATCAGCACCAGGTCGGCCTGCTTGCCAGGCGCCAGGGTGCCAATGCTGTCGAGCTGGCCGAGCATGCGCGCGCCTTCCACCGTGACCCACTGCAGGGCCTCACGGGTGGTGACGGTGGAGGTGGGCGGGATGGTGCCGTGCTGCTCGCGCCAGGCGGCGTTGTCCAGCGTGCGCTGCATGCCCAGGGCAATACGCGCCTGGCTGAGCATGTCGCCACTGAGCACGCTCTCCAGGTCCACCCCCAGTGAGGGCGCTCTTCCCAGCTGGCGCAGGCGGCCGGTGATCGGGTGGCCATGGCCCTGCGACATTTCGCTCTCGGCCGCAGCCGAAAAACTCATGCCCAGGTCGCAAAAGCGTTGCAGTTGCTCGTCACTGAGGGCGTGGCCGTGCACGATGTTGATCTGCGGCCCGAGCAGACCCCGAGCCTCCAGGGCCTGCCAGCCGTGCGGAGTGCGCGCCGGCCCGCCGCCCTGGTGCAGTGAGCCAATCAGGCCCAGTTGCTTGACCATTTCAAAGTCATGCAGCGCCACCTCCAGGGTAGAGTAATGCGGCCCGAGCACCGCCGCTTGCACGCTGAGCAGCGCGCGGCCCTGGTGAGCCTTGAGAAGGCGCTCGACTTCGGCGCGCGGATGCGGCACTTCCCAGAAGGGCCGCTCGCCCGGCTTGGGGTCGGGTTTGGGGGTGCCATGAAAAAACGCCGCACGGATGCCGGACTCGAGCAGGGCCGCAATGGCCGCATCGTTATGCGCAGGTGTGGGGTTGTTGTGGCACCAGTCGGCCAGCGTGGTGGTGCCACAGTTGAGCTGGTTGAGCGCCCCCACCAGGGTGGCGATATGCAGGTCTTCGGGGGTGAACACCGTGGCCAGACCGGCATGCATTTTCTGGAAGTACTCCAGCAGGGTCCAGTTGGCGGCCACCCCACGCAGGGCAGTCTGCCAGGTGTGCATGTGGGCATTGATCAGCCCGGGGATGACGATGCAGCCGCTGGCATCGACCACCTCAGCCTGATCGGCCGGGAGATCGGGGCCAATGGCGGCAATGCTGTCGTCCTGCACCAGCAGGTCAGCGCAAGGTAAGTCACCCTGACGATCCAAGGTGATGATGGTGGCGCCGCGGATCAGGGTGCGCATGGTCAGCTGCTCAGCCCGTCGGGAATCTGCAGATTGAGCGGCTGGATTTCCAGCCCGGCATCATGGGCCGTCTCCTGCAGCAGAATGGCGAAGTCCACGTTGTCATGTCCATGACCGACCATGCGCGCGATCGACTCGCGGGTGGCTGCCGCCGCTGGCATGGCCACGCCGTAGGCCTTGGCCGCGCCCATGCCCAGGTCCATGTCCTTGAGCAGCAGCTTGGGCGTGAAGGTGACCTGCTCAAAGGTGAGGTTGGACAGCACCGGGGTCTTGTAGCGGGTGTACATCGAGCCCAGCACCGAGTCGTTGATGCTTTCCAGAAAGATGTTGCGGGGAATGCCGGCCTTCTCCGCCAGCACCGTGATTTCGCACAGGTTCTGGATCACCACGCCGAACATGGTGTTGTGGGCGATCTTCCAGATGCGGGCCAGCTCGCCCTCGCCCACCCACATGGTCTTGCGCGACATGGCCTGCAAAAAGGGCTCGGCCATGTCATACAGGGCCTTAGGACCCGAGGCCACCACCAGCAGCTTGCCGGCCTTTGCCACCTTGGCATTGCCCGAGACCGGGGCACACAGATAGGCCACGCCCATGCCTTCGAGTTGGGCGCGGATTTCGGCGGACCCTTCCTGGGAGATGGAGGAGCTGTCCACCACCACCTGGGGCTTCTTGTCACCGGTGACCAGGCCACCCGGCGCAAACAGCACTTCCTTCAGGTCATCGGTAGTGGAGACCATGGTAAAGACCACATCGCAAGCGGCCAGGTCGATCTTGTTGGCCACAATCTGGGCGCCGTAATCGGCCAGGTGCGCCGCCTTGGCGGCGGTGCGGTTCCAGACCTGCACGCTGTGGCCGGCTTTCAAAAGTTTGGTCACCATGGCCTCGCCCATTCGGCCCAGGCCAATCCAGCCAATCGATCTGCTCATTGAATTTACTCCTAGTTAATCACTTTGCACGTTGAATTCGGTACCTTGCCAAGGGTTGCAACGCGCTTGGCGCCAATGGTAGGCCAAGCCTGTGGCAGGACAAGTCGGGCACGACAAATCACTTTTGCGGGGACTGAAACAAAGTTGGGCGCACCGGCTAGTCCACCGAAATCTTGCCCGCCTGAATCACCGCACGCCAGCGCTCAGTGTCCTCCTTCATCCAGACGGCCATTTCGGCCGGTGTGTTGCCAATCGGTTCGGCACCCACCTCGGCAAAACGGCGCTGGATATCGGGCGTGCGCAGGATGTCGGCGACGGTAGAAGATAGCTTGCTGGCAATGGCTGGCGGCGTGTTGGGAGGCGCGACCATGGCAAACCAGGCGACAGCCACCACGCCGGGAACAAGCTCATTCATGGCCGGAATCGATGGCAGCGAGGACATGCGCTTGGGGCTGGTGACGGCCAGGATGCGGACCTTGCCGGCACGCGCATGGGCAGTGGCCGCCGCAATGTTGCCAAACATCAGCTGCACATGACCGGCCAGCAGATCGGCCACCGCCGGCGCATCCCCCTTGTAGGGCACGTGCACGATGTTGGTGTTGGTCTTGAGTTTGAACAACTCGGCAGTCAGGTGCGCGGTGGAGCCGCTGCCTTGCGAGGCATAGCTCAGCTTGCCCGGGTTGGCGCGCACATAGCTGAGAAATTCCTGCACCGTGTTGGCCGGCACTGAGGGATGGACCATCAGCACATTGGGCACGGCGGCCAGCACCGTGACCGGGACGAAGTTAGCCGGGTTGTACTTGAGCTTGGGATAGAGGCTGACATTGATCGACAGCGGGGGCGGGGGCGCTGACATGAAGGTGTAGCCATCGGGTTCGGCGTTGGACACCAGCTCGGCAGCAATGTTGCCGGCTGCACCCGGCTTGTTTTCGATCACCACCGGTTGGCCCAGGCGGGAGGCCAGCTGCTCGGCGAGCAGGCGCGGCAGCAAATCGGCCGTGCCGCCCGCCGGGTTGGGTACGACGATGCGGATCAGCTTTTGGGGCCATGCGCTGTCGGCCTGGGCCCAGGCGCCGCCCAGGGGCGCGAGGGTGGCCAGCGCCAGGGAAGATGCCAGCAGTTGTCGGCGGCGTGGATGGCTGGGCTGTATGGGGGTCATGTCGGTCTCCTGGTTTGATTTAAGTGGTAAGCCTGCTGTCAGTACTGCCTCGCGCTAGAGCGGGATGATCATCAGCGTCTCGACGGCGCGGGAATCATAGATGAATCGCCTTTGCACAAAACGCGGCTCACCCTGGCTGATATCGACCCGGTCCTGGCACTGCCCGCTGGCAAAGAGCTTTATGTCGCCATCGAGTTCCAGGGTGCGCACCACCACAAAGTTGGAGCGCACCTCGAGCAGGCCGTGCTCCGCGGCGACGATTTGTACGCCTGAGATCAGGTGCCGGTAGTGCTGGGGCTCATAGACATTGGCCAGGCGCATGGACTTGATGCGATCGCGCAGCTGGGCTGCGCTGTGGCAGTCAATGATGGCCATCGGCAGGCCGCGGTCGCTGTTGAAGCGTGAAGTCACCGTGTAGCGACCTTGCGGCACAAGCAGCTCGCAGATGGCCTCGACCCGGTTCTCGTCGATGGCGCGCGCCCACTCGAACACAAGGTTCTCGACCGATCGGAAATGCTGTTCAGAAATCAGTGGCATGGGTGGGCTCGCACTTGAGGGTATTGACGCTTTGTGAGAGGGGTGGCACGGCGTTGGAGGGGCGGGGCTTCACAAGCCCATGTCCTGGCGGTAGTTGTGCCAGAAATTGCGAATCGCCCGCTCCGACAGCTTGCTCGCCCCGCCGCTGTCGAGTTCGCGCCCGCCCATTTCGATGAAGGATTCGCCACTGGCCCCATCGCTGATGGCCCGATGCATCATCTCGCACACGGCGGCATCTTCCACCGAAATCAAGCCGGCCGAGCCGGCCAGGTTGGCCTGCGCCAGACGGCGGCGGGTGGTGGCCTCATCATCGTCAGCAAAACCGAAATACGTCCAGACCAGGTCGCATTGACCCGGCCCCTTGGGCAGCAGCTGACGGGTGGCCAGGCTGTTGGCGATCTGGTGCAGCACAAATGAGGGATAGGCGGTAAGAATCTGCACGCTGACACCATCACCGAACTCGTCCTGCCATTTGAGGATGCTGGGGTCTTCCAGCGAGAGCGCGTCATTGTGCGAGCGCAGATTGGACGCGGTGGCCTGGTAGTCGGCGCTGGTTTTTTCAGTGCCGGCCTTGGTGAAGAAGTAGACATGGCGGCCGTGCTGGTCCAGCACCATACCCGATTCCTGCGACTGGCGCGACAGCCCGAAGGTGCCGTAGAAGGTGTGCAGGATATTGGCGTGGTAGGAGTCGCGTGGATTCTCGTGGTAGGCCTTCCAGTTGGCATGGATGCGCTGGGTGTCATAGCCCAGCACCTTAAGCGGCTTGTGCAGCACCCGCCGGATTCCGCTGGCCACCTCGCCCAGCCAGTCTTCCAGGGGCTCGACCTCAGCAGAAAAGCTGGCAAACACCAGGCCGCACAAGGTCGCCACGCGCAACTGGCGCAGCCCATGCTCTGCCAGCTTGAAGTCCGTGGGCAGACCGCCCTCCCCGCGCAAGCCATGCTGAAAGGCGGCATGGCTGAGTTCACCGTTGAGCTTGTAACTCCAGGCGTGATAGACGCAGTACAACTTTTTAGTCTGTCCAAACGCTTCACGGCAGACCATGTTGCCGCGGTGCGCACAACGGTTGAGCATGGCGTGCAGGCTGCCGTCTTCGGCGCGGGTGAGCAGCACCGACTGCTCGCCGATATAGGTGGTCTTGTAGCACCCCGGTTCGGGCACCTCCGCCTCGAGCCCAAGGTAATGCCAGGAGCGGCCCTGAAAGATGCGGGCCTGCTCCAGGGCATAGACCTGGGGGTCTGAGTAAACCCAGTAGGGCACCCGGGTGAAGCCCTGAGTCGGCCAGGGGCGAAGGCCCACGACCGGGCTCATGGGACTCGTGGGACTCGCGGGATTCACCGGATTGGTCACGGGGCTGGTGGTTTGGGGGTCAGGACACATAAAACATCAGGAGGCTTGAGGGGTCGTGAGAGCGCATCACGGGGGCGTCAGATGAGGTCAGGGCAAATTCAGATCGGTGAAGGACAGGTCGACGGACCGGTTGCGCTGGCTAGCGGCGATCAACCAATCTTGAACTGCGTCATCTTGATGACATCAGACCAGCGAGCCACCTCGGCCCTGAGAAACTTGTCGGGGTCAGACATCTTGAGCACCTCGGCACCGGATTTTTCAACCTCCTTGCCAAACTCGCTGTCGTCCTGAACGCGCTGGGCCAGGGCGCGCAGGGCCTCGGCCACTGGCCTGGGCGCAGCGGCCGGCAGGAATAGGGCGTTGAACACCGGCACCAGCATGGCGCTCAGGCCGCTCTCGGCGGCTGTGGGAATGTCAGGGGCCACCTTGAGGCGCTGCGCACTGTTGACCGCCAGAATGCGGGCCTTGCCGGCACGGTGTTGGGCCAGCACGGCGGAGGACAGGATGGGTGTGATCATCGGCACATGGCCGGCAATCAGGTCCTGCATGGCCGGGCCGCCCCCCTTGTAGGGCACATGCTGGATCGGGAGCTTGCCGGCAAAGTGCTTGAACATTTCACCGGTGAGGTTGGTGATGGTGCCAGGGCCCGCCGAGCCATAGGACAAGGCATGGGTTTTGGCATGGGCGATCAACTCCGCCAGGGATTTCACCGGCAGCGAAGGCGTGACGATGATGCAGGTCGGGTTGACGCTGACCGAGCCGATCATCTCGAAGTCCTTGATCGGGTCATAGGCGGGGTTGGTCGAGGCCAGCGGATTGACAATCTGGGTGGTGGTCGTGCCCAGCAGCAGGGTATAGCCATCGGGCTTGGCGCGTGCCACCTCGGAGGCGCCGATCACACCCCCGGCGCCCGCCTTGTTCTCGACAAAAATCGACGCCCCCCCTGACAGGCTGGTAGCGTACTTGGCCCAGATACGGCCCATCACATCACCGTCACCCCCAGGTGCAAACGGCACCAGGAGCCGGATCGCCCGCTCGGGGTAGCGCGCCTGGGCCAAGGCCAGCGAGGATGCACCCAACCCGGCAGTTGTGGCAGCAAGAAAGTGACGGCGCTTCATACAAATGTCTCCTTATTTTTTTAAAAATCTTTGAAAAAATTCAGTCCGGTAAATCGACAAACAGTTCGGTAGCCCGCTTGCCCGGCAGCGCCAGTGCGCTGGCCAGCAACTCGATGGCAGAGAGCATCGACGCGCTCAGCCCGGCGGGATGCTGATACACCTCCATCCAGGTCTCCAGCCCCTCGGCACTGGCCTGCGGACGCTGATAGAGCGAGACCTGCAGCTGTGGCATTTGCGCCTGCACCTGGCTGACAAAGTTGCGCACCTTGGGTGCCCACAGGGCGTGCTCCTGTTGCGGCAATTTGTAATAGACGCAGTACAGGTTCATGGTTCGCCAGTGTTGGTCTTGTTCAGCCCAGCCCAGGGTTTGGCCAGGTTAGTCTGGATATCAAACAGGTCCAGGCATCGACCCACCGTGTGGTTGATCAAGTCATCCAGACTCTGGGGCCGCGCGTACATTGCAGGCACCGGCGGCATGATGATCGCGCCATTTTCGCTGGCCTGCAGCATGGCCTTGAGGTGACCATGATGCAGCGGGGTTTCGCGCACCATGAGCACGAGTCGGCGTCGCTCCTTGAGCACCACATCGGCCGCGCGGCTGAGCAGGCTGGTGGTCATGCCATAGGCAATCTCGGACAGCGAGCGAATCGAACAGGGGGCCACCACCATGCCCAGGGTGGGGTAGGAGCCCGAAGCAATGGTGGCGCCGATGTTGCGCGCGCTGTGCACCTCGCTGGCCAGGGATTCGACCTCGCGAACGCTGAGTTCACACTCGCTAGTCAGGGTCATCTTGGCCGAGTCGCTCATGACCAGGTGGGTCTCGATGGCCGTGCCCTGCAGGGCCTGCAGCAGCCGCACCCCGTAGATTACGCCGGAGGCGCCGCTGATACCGACGATGAGACGCTGTGGGGTTGGGCTTGGCATGATGCAGTCTATTCGGGTCTGAACTTGGATTCTGCGGTGACGTCGTTGCGTTGCTGCTGCAGGCTGATGCGGCCATTTTCCAGGTACTGGCCGGTGGCCGCACGCCGGGCGGCAGCCTCCCACTGGGGCAGCCAGTCGCCCAGCGAGTAGCCATACCAGGGCGCTTGCGGCCGTAGCTTGGGCAAGTCCAGCTGCTCCCAGATTGTGCGGGCGCGCTCCATGTACTCCTGGGTCGGTAGCGCCAGCGGCGGCATGTCCCCCTTCATGGTGGCATCCATCAGCATGGTGGAATCTTCCTCACCTTCGGCCTCGCGCTTGGGCCCATGGCCCTGGCCACGATGGGGCAGGAGCTGCACATCCTCAATCGGGTTCATGCGGTAGGCCATGGCCCACAGCAGGGCATCGGCGTTGTCCGGGTCAATGTCATCGTTGACCGCCACACAGATCTTGCCGCAGTCGCCCTTGAAGTAGGCCGCGCCATACAGGCCACGCCAGATTTCGGTACGGGGTGTCTTGCGCTCAAAGGTGATCACCGTGACCCGCAGCAGGCCGGTGAGCGGCTCATGCAGCGATACCCGCTTGACGCCACGCACCCCCAGCGTACTCTTGAGATGGGCCAGGAACAGCGGCTCATAGGCAACCCGCTTGATCACGCTGGACTCGCTGGGCGCCACCTGGCTGATGTAGGACGGAATGACCGGCTTGTTGCGGTGGGTGATGGCCGTCACCTTCATCGGCAGATTGAACTCCTCCAACGCCACATGGCCATGCGACTCGCCAAAGGGGGCTTCGGGCTCGAGGTATTGCAGATCGATCTGACCTTCGATGACGATCTCGGCTTGGGCCGGCAACTTCAACGGCACGCTAATGCCCTGCACCACCTCGATCGGCACGCCAGCCAGCCCGCCAGCCACATCGAATTCGTCCACGCCAATGGGCAACTTCTGCGGCCCCATGAAGGCCACATAGGGCGGGCAGCCTAGCACGATGGCGCAGGGCATGGTCTTGTGGCCGGCCTTCTTCCAGGCCTGGTAGTGCAGGTAGCCACCGGCACCGCCCACCCGGGTAGCCATGCGCACCACCAGCCGGTCGCTGGCCTTGAGCGCGCAGCGGTAGGTGCCCATGTTCTGCACCCCGGTGTGAGGATCCACCGTGATCACATTGGTGGCGGTCAGGGTGGGCGCGCTGTCAAAGCCGGGAGTGGACACGGGAATCGGCAGCATGTCCAGGCCACGGCCCTCACCTTGCAGGTCCTCGCCCTGCCAGATGACCTCGTGGCAGACGCCCTGCGCCACCAGCTTGGGCGGGATCGGATTCTGGATGGCATGGTCCCAGCGCTTTTGAATATCCTGCACGGCCGCGCCCATGCCCACGCTGTAGATCTCGCGGTTGGCAGCCAGCGCCCCGACCACCACCTCCATCGAATAGCGGCGCCCCTGGGCATTGACGATATGGGTGAACAGAAAGGCCTTGCGTTCGGCTTCAGCCATGCCGCCAACAAACTGCCAGCGCACCAGCGGGTGCAGTTCTGAATCCTTGTCGATCGGGTGGTCGATGCGCTGCAACAGGCCGCGCCGCTCGAGTTCGGCCAGGTGGTCGTGCAGATCAGGGTAGCCGGGGGAATTCGGTTGGGACATGGCAGGGCAATCAGTTCGGGGCGGTGCAATCAGCGGGTGGCTGATGGGAATTTCAACACTCCCGATAATGCCTGCAACCCACCATACATGCAGCTGGTGCTGCCCGAGAAAAACTCACAGCGGTAGTGGATTTCTGCACAGCCGGGTCTAGCCAGCTTCGACCGGCTGCATGGCCTGCGCCAGCAAGCTGATCGATTGCTCGGTGTCATGCCCTTGCTTAAGCAGCCATTGGACAAAGGCGCCCGGCACGGCCTGGGCGTCGGGCCGCAGGGCGCTGCAGGCGTAGTACTGGCGCTGGTGCGCCAGGGCAAACCCGAATGGGGCACAAAGCCGACCGGCAATGAGCTCATCGGCCACCAGAAACAGCGGCACCAGCACCACCCCCAGGCCCTCGGCGGCGGCCTGCAGGGCAAAGAACATCTGCTCGAACTGCAGGGTGTGGTTGGGCTGCAGGTCAAGTTGCTTGGCCAGCCCCAGCCAGTCGTGCCAGGCCACCGGCTCGGTGTCATAACTGATCAGGGTATGGTGGCTCAGATCGGCCGGGGTGCGCAGCCCGTTGTGCTCCAACAGATCGGGGTGGCAGATCGGCAGGATTTCCTCAGTCATGAAGGGCTGGGCCACCATGCCGGCAAAGGCCTGGTGGGCGCCACGAATGGCCATGTCGTAGTTATTTTCCTCGAAGCTGACCGGCGCCGTGGAGGTGGTCAGCTTGATCTGCACGCCGGGATAGAGACGCTGAAAGGAGGACAGGCGCGGGATCAGCCAGCGCATGGTGAAGGTGGGTGGTGCATTGATGCGCAAGACCGATGAGGTGTTCTGCTCCTGCAACTGCAGGGCTGCCACCGAAATCCGGTCCAGCGCGGGTGTGAGGCTGGCCAGCAGGGACTTGCCCGCCTCGGTCAGGCTCAGCTGTGACTGACCACGGGTGAACAGGCTGGTGCCCAGCCAGCCCTCCAGACTTGCCACCTGCTTGCTGACCGCTCCATGGGTGACAAACAGCTCCTTGGCGGCCTTGCTGAAACTCACATGGCGGGCGGCCGCCTCAAAGGCGCGAACAGCGTTGAGCGGGGGCAGCTTTCTCATGCAAAGAGGGAAACAAATTTGGTGTGAGTTTTTTTCACAAGGCATGAATATTAATGAATTGCCCGCTGTCAGACAAGCCCCGACACTGCCGGCATGAAAGCCGCTCCCTTTGAGTACACCCGCGCACAGGATCTGGCCACGGCGCTGGAACACCTGGCCCAATATGGTGCCGAGGCCAAGCTGATCGCCGGCGGCCAAAGCCTGGTGCCGATGATGGCCATGCGCCTGGTGCGCCCGACCTGGCTGGTGGACATCTACCGCCTGGCAGAACTGCGCCAGATCAGCAACACGGATCAGGCGGTGGTGATCGGGGCGGCGGTGCGACAGCGGGAACTGCAGGACAACGCCCAGCGCCTGGGCCAGCTGCCGCTGGTGGCCGATGCGCTGCCCTGGGTGGGGCACCAGCAAACCCGCAACCGGGGCACGGTGGGGGGCAGTCTGGTGCATGCCGACCCCTCGGCCGAGTTGCCCCTGACTTTTCTGACCCTGGGTGGCAGCGCGCTGGTGCAAAGCCGCGGCCAGGCGGCGCGCCGCATTGCGGCCGTTGATTTTTTTCAGGGCGCCATGTTCACCGCGGTGGCTGACGATGAATGCCTGGTCAGCACCGAGTGGCCGATCCACAACACACAGCGCACCGGGACGGCGTTTGAGGAAACCTCGATTCGCCATGGTGACTTTGCAATGGCCTCGGCCTGCTGCCTGCTGAGCCTGAACGAACAGGGCCAAATCAGCGACTTGCGTCTGGGCGTGGGTGGGGTTGACAGCATACCGCTGGCCTTTCCCGAACTGGCCCGGCAATGGCTGGGTCAGACCCCCGGGTCGGCCAGCTTCAAGGCGCTGGCTCATGCGGTCAGCGCGCAACTCGACCCGCACAGCGATGTCCATGTCCAGGCGCCCTTCAGGCGCCATCTGGCCAGCGTCCTGCTGGAGCGGGTGCTGAATCAGGCGGCAGAACGTGCCCGCGCCGCCGGTTGACAAGAAGCGAGCCTCAATCCATGAATCCCATTCATTCCCCCCCTCAATCTACCCCTCAGGCCACCCTTCACCCCATTGAGTTGCAGGTCAACGGGCAAAGTCGGCGCTGCCATGTCGAGCCGCGCACCACCCTGGTGGATCTGCTGCGCGATCAACTGGCCCTGACCGGCACCCATGTGGGCTGCGAGCATGGTGTGTGCGGCGCCTGCTCGGTGCTGCTCGATGGTGAGCCGGTGCGCTCGTGCTGCGTGTTTGCGGTGCAGGTCGAGGGCCAGGCGGTGACCACGGTGGAGGGTCTGGCACCCGCGCGCGATCAGCTCTCCAGGATTCAGGATGCGTTTTGTGAAAAGCATGCCCTGCAATGCGGCTACTGCACCCCCGGCATGCTGATCGCCTGCCAGGCCCTGCTGAACAAGCACCCGCGCCCAACCGAGGCGCAGGTGCGCGAAGCGATCAGCGGCAACCTCTGCCGTTGCACCGGTTACCAACAAATTGTGGATGCGGTGATGCACGCCACCAACAGCCAGGTTGCCAGCCATGGCTGAGCACTCAAACCCAAACTTCAAGTACATCGGCAAGCACCGCCGTGCGGTGGAGCACAAGCGCTTTGTGCGCGGCCAGGGACGTTACGCCGCCGACATTCAGCTGCCCGGGCTGCTGCATGTGGCGATCGTGGCCAGCCCTTATGCCAGCGCGCGCATCGTTCGCATCGACACGCAGGCAGCTCTGCAGATGCCGGGTGTGCACGCCGTGGTCACCGGTGAGCAATTGCAGGCCCAGACCGATGCCATGCTGCCGGGCGTGGATGCCCCGCAGGTGCGCCGTTTTGCCCTGGCGCATCAGGTGGTGCGCTACAGCGGCGAGTGGGTGGTGGCCGTGGTGGCCGAGTCGCGCGCGCTGGCCGAAGATGCGGCCGAGCTGGTGCTGGTGGACTACGACATCACTCCCCAGGTGGTTGATCCGCTGCAGGCAATGCAGGCCGATGCGCCGCTGGTTCACCCGGCCCATGGCAGCAATGTGATTTTTGACCGCACCTTTGACTGGGGCCCGGTGGCGCAGGACATGGCTGCCTGTGCCCACCAACTCAGCTACAGCGTGCAATGGTCGCGCAATGCCACGGTGCCGATCGAAACCTTCGCCGTCAGCTGCCAATGGAACGACAGCACCGGCATTCTGGATGTCTGGGCCTCGATCCAGATGCCCAAGTTTCCCGACCAGCTGGCCAAGGCGCTGCGCCTGCCGGGTAACGCGGTGCGGGTGCATTTTGATGTCGATGTCGGCGGCAGCTATGGCGTCAAGCGCGGCCTGAAGCACGCGGTGCTGGTGGGCTACCTGGCGCGGCGACTGGGGCGCGCTGTTCGCTTCATTGAAGACCGCATGGAGAACATGCGCGGGGGCGATATGCAGGGGCCGGACCGGCGCTTTGAAGTCACCCTGGGTTTTGAGACCGACGGCACCATCCGCTGCATGCGCATGCACGCGCTGGACGACATCGGGGCCTACTCGGGTCGGTCCCCGCTGCAACTGGGCAAGCCGGTGGGCGCCATTGTGGGTCCCTACCGGATTGCCAGCGTGCAGTACCGGGCCACCGCGGTGATGACCCACAAGACCCCGCAGGAGGCAGTGCGCGGCTTTGGCCAGTCGCCCACCAATTACGCGATCGAGACCGGCATTGACAAGGTCGCCCGCTTTCTCGGGATCGACCGCATCGCCCTGCGCCAGCGCAACCTGATTGGCCCCGAGGAGTTTCCCTACCTGATCCCCAGTGGCACCCAGTACGACTCGGGCGATTACGCCACCGTGCTGGGCAAGGCCAGCGCGGCCATCGAACTCGACGACCTGCTCAAGGCGCGCGACCGGCTGCGCGCGCAGGGCCACTTTGCCGGGGTGGGCATTGCCACCTGCCTGGAGCCTTCGGGCGGCAACTCGTCCTTCGAGCCCCTGTTCAACCCCAAGAACGAGACCACCACCTGGATGGATTCCTGCCTGGTGCGGGTGGACCTCTCAGGCCATGTCACGGCGCTGATGCACACCTCCTCCTCGGGCCAGGCGCATGAGACCCTGGTCTCCACCGTGGTGGCTGAAATACTGCAGCGCGAACCCGATTCCATTCGGGTCCTGCACAGCGACTCGCTCAACGCCCTGCCCTCCAACAGCCCGGTGGGCAGCCGCATGGCCATCATGC
>JAFMFB010000030.1 GCA_017856435.1 Burkholderiaceae bacterium | reverse complement strand
ACCAGCGTCACAATCACCTCATCGGCGCCATCGACCACATGGGCATTGGTCAGGATATAGCCATCACTGCTCAGGACAAAGCCGGAACCCACACCACGGGGAATTTCTTCAGGCTGGGGTCGCCCAGGTCTTTGCCCGGGCCCGGGTTGCCGGGGTACGTTCGGAACCGGAAAACCGAAGCGACGCAAAAAATCCAGCATCTCCTGATCGGGGTTGCCGTCAGGGGTGGCTCTGGCAGTCACTTTTTCCATGGTTCGGATATTCACTACCGATGGCCCGACTTGTTCGACCAACTCGGTGAAATCCGGCAAGGACCTGACCTGGGCCTGGGCCAGGGGCATGACCGAGCTCAACACCAACACCAAGGCAAACAGCCAGCCTGGCGTCCTAACAGTTTTAACCCAGTAGTTTTTCATCTTGAACCTTCCATAGAAAAAACTCACAAATCATCACCTTCTGCTCAGGGAACTGGCGAGGGCTACCAACGTCTGTGTCGGCACCTCCCCCACCAGCGTCAACCACCACGCCTGCCCTCCGCTTGCGATCCGTCGGGTCAAGCCGTGTGTGGCGCCAGAGACATACAGACCCTCTTTCACATGGCGTCGCGGATCGAAATTTTCAAGAAAGAGGGAGACCGGCGCCAGGCCATCGGTAAATATGCATTGCGTCAAAAGTCTGTTGTCTGACGCAACTTCCAACTGCCGGCCATAGCAGTTAAGCGGCCGAAAACCTGGCACATTCGCCTTAACCTGCCAGCCCTCAGACTCCAGCGTGGTCTTGTGAACTTGCGGACGTTCAATTCTGTAGCCCTGGGTATTGGCCATCATGTGCTGCAACTGCTGCAGGCTGACCGGGGCATCGAGTTGCAATTCGGAAAATACAGTTTGCTCCAGAACCCGGCCTTCCCGTCCGATGATTTGCAATTTGACAACCAGGCCAGACTCACGCTCGCTCCAGATCCGGTAGCCAAAACGGAGTTCGTCACGTGGATTGAGATGCAGCAAGTCGGTCAGATAGCCGGCAACCCGCTCCCCGCGCAAATGGCGAAAGGCATAGTAGCGTTCGAGCTCTGGGCCAGAATCAGCCAGAATATTCGGGAAGATGGCCAGCGCCTCACGGTTCTGTACCACGCCCTCAAGCTTGCCTGGCAGGAGGGTCAGGACCTCCTGATCGCGACGAATAGTGGTTTTGGGCATGCCGCTCAAAGCGTCCACTCGCTCCATCTGCACTTGTCCGTCGCAGACATGCCAAATCCTGGAGCTGGCCAGCTGATCGGCGGATGAAACAACAAACGTGCCGATATAACTGCGCCGTTCAGAAGCCCGATTGATGCGAACCAGCCAATCAGACAGTCCTCGGTCTGACCCCGACTGATTGACAGACTGGGCAGTGGCCAAATCTACGCCAATGCATAACAGGCCGGCCAGAGTTAGCTGAGCCACATTTATCCATCGAAGCGAAATAATGCGCGTCATGTTGAGGAAAGTTTGAGCGGCTTAGCGTGAGGGCTGATCCAGGGTGGCATTTCGAATAAAACCCACCGGCAACTGCAGAGCAGAGGCGCCACCCAACTGCTGGTGGGCAGCAAGGAACTCGTCCAACCGTGGGTCCCGGATCAGCTTGGACGCCAGAGGCTGAGCCTGTTCCGAAGAGTCAGCTAACTGTTGAAAATTGTCCGCCCCTTGCGGGTTGAATCCTAACTGCCATGCTAGGGTTGCCACGATGGCTATGGCTGCCAGACCCGCTACCCGGCGATGATTAAAAAAGGCCCAGTTGGCTGATCGAACTGGCGCAATCGATATGTTCTGACTGACAACAGCCAGCCTATGCTGCTCTTGTTCGGACTTCAGGCGCGAAGTCAGGCTGGCCATGAATGCCATGTCGCGGGCGGCGCTGTTGGCCAACTGACTGTTACGCAAAACATCCCCAGCAACATGATAGGCATGCCAGCTGGATTTTGATTGTGGGTGAGCATCCAGCAGTGCGAAGGCCTGTTCAAATTCATCAGCCTGCAACTCACCGTCAACCAGTGCAGAGATCAGCTCTTCCGTAATTTTTTCCTGCTGCATTTTCAGATGCTTTCTTGCTGTGGCTTACCAGCGTTTTCCCGTTTTCTGTTCGAGCAAAGGCTTGAGCTTGGCAGATATTGCCTCTCTGGCACGAAAGATGCGGGAACGCACCGTGCCAACCGGACTGTTCATCAGCGTGGCGATTTCCTCGTAACTCAAACCTTCAATCTCCCTCAAAATCAGGGCTTGCCGCTGGTCTTCAGGCAAGGCTGCCAAACCTGCATCGACAGCTTGCGCGATTTGTCGGGCTGCAATCACCGTTTCTGGTGTTTCGTCACTGCTTGGTTCAATTCCAGCCTCAAAAGTTTCATCTTTTTCACCATCACTCTCATGAACTGGAGTCAGAACAAGAGGATCACGCTTCAAATCATGCAGGAACTTCTTGCTGGTGTTGACCGCAATCCGGTACAGCCAGGTATAAAACTGGGCATCCCCACGGAATTGATGTAGCGCCCGGTAGGCTCGAATGAAGGTTTCCTGCGCGATATCGTCGATCAGGTCGGTATCTCGCACCATGCGGGCGATCAGACGATGAATGCGCCGCTGGTACTTCATCACCAGCAAATCAAAAGCGCTGTTGTCGCCCGCCAAAGTTCGCTCTACCAAAAGCCCATCCGGACTTTCGCTCGACAAGGGATGGCTGGCTGATGCGCTCACACCCTTTCTCCCGCTCGGGCACCTTCAGCCGCCTGACCTGCATAAACGGCCCGGCGCAGGGGTTCCCAGCTCTCAGGTGCCTGAGAGCGCGCCACCCAGAACCAGCGCACAGGGCCGCCCTGTGGGCGTAAAGCAAGCAACATCAGGCATTGCCAGTCCAATTCCACTGAAACCTGGCCGCAAATCTCATATCCAGTCAGATGCCACCACCACTGGGCACCATCCCAGTTCAATTGGCCTGCTGCCGCCCTGCCCCAAGCTCCCCAGGCGATTGCCCCCAGCGTCAATGCGGCAAGCATTGCACCCCATTCAGGCCAACTCCAGCGGCCGGTCTGCCACCACCAGTTGACATAGGAAAGCAGGGTGATCAGCAAGGTCAGCGCGATCAACAGGCCGTGAATGTACAAACGCCCCACCGGAAAATTGACCGCTGGGGCGTTATGCATGGGAAGTCAGGACTACTGCTTCAGATTCGTCCGAACACAAGCGTGCCGTTGGTCCCGCCGAAGCCAAAGTTGTTTTTTACCGCCACATCTATCTTCAAATCACGAGCGGAATTGGCGCAGTAGTCAAGATCACATTCGGGATCCTGGTTGATCAGATTGATAGTAGGGGGGCACTTCTGATGGTGCAGAGCTAGCACGGTGAATACACTCTCGATTCCGCCCGCTCCACCGAGCAAGTGTCCGGTCATGGACTTGGTCGAGCTGACCACAACATGTTGGGCATGTTCGCCCAGAGCGGCCTTGATCGCATTGGTCTCATTGACATCACCCAGGGGCGTGGATGTTCCGTGTGCATTGATGTAACTGACCTGGTCAGGGTTCAAGCCAGCATTGCGCAACGCCAAAAGCATCGCGCGGCGCGGACCATCCATATTGGGGGCGGTCATATGTCCAGCATCGGCGCTCATGCCAAATCCTTTGAGTTCGGCATAGATTTTTGCCCCACGCGCCTTGGCATGCTCATAGGATTCCAGCACCATGACACCGGCACCTTCACCCAGAACAAACCCATCACGGTCCTTGTCCCAGGGACGCGACGCCGACTGCGGGTCATCGTTTCGGGTCGAAAGGGCTCGCATGGCAGCAAAGCCCCCTACCCCCAGGGGGGAGACGGTCGCTTCCGATCCTCCGGCCACCATGACATCGGCATCGCCGTACTCAATCAGTCGACCGGCTTCACCGATGTTATGTAGACCGGTCGTACAGGCAGTGACAATTGCGAGGTTTGGCCCCTTGAATCCAAAACGCATCGACACATGACCAGAAATCATGTTGATGATGGAGGCGGGAACGAAAAAAGGGGAAATACGCCGAGGTCCCCGGTTGGTGAGCTCGGCATGGGTTTCTTCTATCAGTGGCAGGCCACCAATTCCGGAACCGATCATGCAACCGATCCGGCTAGCCTGCTCCTCGTTGAGAGCCTCGCCAGTTGTCAAGCCCGCATCCTGAACCGCTTGAACAGCGGCAGCAATTCCATAGTGAATGAAGGTGTCCATGGTCCGGGCCTCTTTGGCACCGATATAGGACTCCAGATCAAACCCCCGTACTTCCCCGGCAATCTTGCACGCAAAGTTGGTGGCATCGAATTTGCTGATCAGGTCAATTCCCGATTTGCCAGAGAGCAAATGGTTCCAGGCATCAGTGACCGTATTTCCCACTGGGCTGATACAGCCCAGGCCGGTAACAACAACGCGACGACGTGACATAAATTGGGTACAGGCGGTGATTTAAAGGGCTTGCAGGAAACCAAGCCAGGCTTTCATGGGCTGAACCTGGCCACACCTGGCCGGCACCTGGGGGTGCCGCCACCATGAAAGACCGTCAGGCCTTTTGGTGGGCCTTGGCGTAGTCGATTGCGTTTTGCACAGTCGTGATTTTCTCGGCGTCTTCATCCGGAATTTCAATTCCAAACTCGTCTTCCAGGGCCATCACCAGTTCAACGGTATCCAGGGAATCAGCTCCCAGATCGGCGACAAACGACTTTTCGCTTGTAACCTGGGCTTCTTCCACACCGAGTTGTTCGGCGATGATTTTTTTCACACGTGCTTCAATATCACTCATGGTTCCCTCAAAGGGTTGTAGTTGGATCCGTTATTTTAGCCGTCTTGAAAAGCGATATTTCAAGGACAGCCTGCCGCGCGGACAACCTGGCAATACTCACATGAACATGCCGCCGTTGACATGCAGTTCCTGTCCGGTGACATAACCTGCCTGCGGCGACACCAAATACGCAACCGCATGGGCCACATCAGCTGGTTTGCCGAGATGCCCCAAGGGAATCTGTCCCAGCAGTGCTTTCTGCTGTTCCTCGGGCAGTCGGGCGGTCATGTCGGTTTCTATGAATCCTGGTGCAATGCAGTTGACCGTGATATTGCGGCTTCCCAGTTCGCGTGCGAGTGCGCGCGTCATGCCTGCCACACCGGCCTTGGCGGCCGCGTAATTTGCCTGGCCCGGGTTGCCCGAGGCTCCCACGACCGAAGTAATGCTGATGATGCGACCATAGCGTTGCTTCATCATCGGACGAATCACCGCGCGACTCAGCCTAAAGACAGCCTTCAGGTTGGTATCGAGCACTTCATCCCACTCGCTGTCTTTCATGCGCATGGCCAGATTGTCACGGGTAATCCCCGCATTGTTGACCAGAACATGCAAAGCGCCCGACTCTTTGAGAATCGTGTCGATAGCCTGCTCGCATCCGGGGCCATCGTTGACATCCAGCCGGATCCCTTTGCAACCCTTGAATTCAGCCAGCAGGGCGCTGATTCTTCCTGCACCGTCTTCACTGGTCGCGGTACCGATGACTTGCATTCCCCGTCGCGCCAACTCATGGGCTATCGCGGCCCCAATGCCACGGGACGCCCCGGTCACCAGTGCTACCTGACCCTCGATGTTCACTTCACTCATAGTAATTGCCCTTTGACTTCAGCCAGCGTTGCAGGATCGTAGATGGCCAGACCGGTCAGTTCAGCGTCGATGCGTTTGACCATGCCGGCCAGCACCTTACCGGGTCCGCACTCAACGATGGTTGTCATACCGCGCTGCTTGATGGCCTGAATACATTCGACCCAGCGCACCGGGCCAAAAGCCTGGCGAAATAGGGCATCACGAATGCGTTGCGGATCCGATTCAACGGCCACATCGATATTGTTGATCAGGGCGATCCTGGGAGCTGCAAGATCCACGCTGTTCAGGCGTTCACGCAAGGCCTCTGCAGCCGGCCGCATCAGGCTGGAATGAAACGGCGCTGAGACGGGCAAGGGCAAAGCCCGCTTGGCACCCGCTGCTTTCAGGGCTTCACACGCTTTTTCCACCGCGGCCTTGGAGCCGGCGATCACAGTTTGGGCAGGGTCATTGAAATTGACCGCTTCAACCACTTCGCCAGCGCCAGACGCATAACCGGCCGTGACCTCCGCGCAGCCGGCAATCACCTTGGCCGAATCCAATCCCAGAATCGCGGCCATGGCGCCGGTACCCACCGGAACGGCTTCCTGCATGGCCTGAGCACGCAAACGCACCAGAGGCGTGGCCTGGGCCAGAGTCAGGACACCCGCCGCAACCAGGGCAGAGTATTCTCCAAGCGAATGACCGGCCACAGCGGCAGGCGCCGCACCGGTCTCGGCAATCCACGCTCGGTAAGTTGCCACACCTGCAGCCAGCATCACTGGCTGGGTATTGCTTGTCAGCGCCAGAATTTCCTTTGGACCGGTCTTGATCAGTTGGCCCAGATCTTCGCCCAAGGCATCAGAAGCCTCCTTCAGCGTCTCAAGCACGGCCGGATGGTCACCCCAAGCGTCCAGCATTCCGACAGATTGCGAACCCTGACCGGGAAATACAAAGGCAAAAGGTTTCATGATCGAATTTGGCGTTGATGAGACTGCAGGTGTCGCGGGTTCAAATCAGCTTAAAAGTTCAACAAAACCGCGCCCCAAGTGAAACCGCCGCCCACGCCCTCAAGCATCACCAGATCGCCCGGTTTGACTTTGCCCGCGCGGACCCCATGGTCCAAGGCCAAGGGAATGGAGGCAGCCGAGGTGTTGCCATGTTGGTCCACCGTGACAATCACCTTATCCATCGGCAACCGGAGCTTTTTGGCCGTACTTTGCATGATACGAATGTTGGCCTGGTGCGGAATCAACCAGTCGATATCCGTATCTTTCAGTTCAGCCTTAGCCAACACTGTGCGTGCCGCCTGTTCCAGCACACCGACAGCCAATTTGAATACGGCCTGGCCGTCCATCTTGAGCAGCGGATCGCCCAGAACCGAGCCCCCACTGACATGCCCGGGGGTGCAAAGAATGTCTACATGACTACCATCGGCATGCAAGTCGCTGGCCAATAAGCCAGGCGTATCTGACGCCTGCAAGACCACCGCACCAGCGCCGTCACCGAAGAGGACACAGGTGGTGCGGTCCTTGAAGTCAAGGATGCGCGAAAAGACCTCGGCACCGATGACCAGCGCCGTGGTGGCTCCGCCACTTTTGATCATGGCATCGGCCACCGACAGGGCATAGACAAATCCACTACAGACCGCTTGCACATCAAAGGCTGGGCAACCATTGGCACCCAGTTTGTTTTGCAATATGCAGGCGGTGGAAGGAAAAACCATATCGGGCGTGGATGTGGCCACGATGATCAGATCAATATCCTTGGGCGTGATCTTGGCCGCTTCCAGGGCCCGGCGGGCTGCCTCAGCCCCGAGATCACTGCTGGTCACCCCAGCGGCGGCAAAGTGGCGGGCACGGATACCCGTTCGCTCAACAATCCATTCATCAGAGGTCTCAATCCCCTCGGAGGCCAGACGCGCGACAAGGTCGGCATTGCTCAACCTAGCCGCAGGCAGATAGCTTCCGGTTCCAGTGATGCGGGAAAAACGTTTCATTGTGGATTCGTTCATTTTGGGCAGACCAGGCAGGTCCGGCCTTTACTCGTTGCTGACCGCAGGCCCCAATAGCGGGGTCGCATGGGCAATCCGTGCTTGTACCTTGTCCAGCAAATTGTTACGTGCCGCATCATACGCCCGGCTTAAGGCATTCTCAAAAGCCAGCTCATCGGCCGAACCATGACTTTTGAATACCAAGCCGCGCAAACCCAACAATGCTGCACCGTTGTAACGACGGTAATCAACTCTATTTTTAAAAGAAGATAGAACCGAATAAGAACAAATAGCCGCAATTTTTGTGAAGATATTGCGAGAAAACTCTTGCCGCAAAAATCCACTAATCATTGAAGCCAGCCCCTCAACAGCCTTTAGGGCCACATTACCAACAAATCCATCACAAACCACGATATCGACGGTGCCCTTGAAAATATCGTTCCCCTCAATGTTTCCAAAAAAATTCAGATCGCCGGATTTAGCAGCAGCTCGAAGCAGTTCACCAGCTTTTTTTATGACATCGCTACCTTTGATAACCTCTTCCCCAATATTGAGTAAGCCAACCGTTGGGTTGGGCTCGTCATTCAAGGCGGAAACCAGGGCGGAGCCCATAACGGCAAACTGCAGCAGGTGCTCGGCCGTGCAGTCAACATTGGCACCCAGATCAAGAACGGTCGTGGCGCCACCCTGGCTGTTTGGCATCTGGGTGGCAATGGCCGGGCGGTCGATACCTTCCATGGTCTTGAGAACATAGCGGGCGATGGCCATCAAGGCGCCGGTATTGCCGGCAGACACGGCCACCTGAGCGGCACCCACCTTGACCTGCTGGATGGCCAAACGCATCGAGGAATCGCGTTTTTTTCTCAGGGCCACCTCAATCGGTTCATCCATGCCTACCACCTCACTGGCCAACACCTGGGTGGTTTGCGGATGGCTGAATTCCTTCAAAGCCTCAGGCAGGCCAACAAGCAACAAATGCGCCTGGGGGTGCTGATTCAGGAAGTTTTTGCAGGCGGGCAAGGTCACCGATGGACCATGATCGCCTCCCATGCAGTCAACGGCAATCGTGATCATGGGACGGGCCTGTCTGAGGTCAAGACGTTTTACGCATCAAAACAAAGGCCCGAAGCTACTGATCAGCGTAGCACTTCGGGCCAGGACGGGCGCAAATCAGGCTTCTGATTTGGTCTTGAGTACCTTGCGGCCACGATAAAAGCCATTCGGGCTGATATGGTGACGCAGGTGGGTTTCACCTGTGGTCGGCTCAACGGCAATGCCTGGAACACTGAGGGCATTGTGCGAACGGTGCATTCCTCGCTTGGAGGGTGACTTTTTATTTTGTTGAACGGCCATGATTGGCTCCTGGTAATCAGGCTGCAGATCAAATTTCTGCAACACGATGTTATCGAAAGCTAAAGTTTAAAAAATCTCTAACAACTTCTCTTCTATCCATTAGCTTGCACAGCTCTAGGCTGTGCAGAGCCAAATATTATATCCTAACTGCTTGATTTGACGTGATTTTCCAGCCTGGCGTCATTTCCCCGGGTGCTTTTTCAAGCCAGCCAGGGCTGCAAAAGGCTTAGGGCTCGAGTGTTCTGCCACCTCAAAGTCCGAATCCTGAACCGCCATCACAATTGTGGATGGGCATTTTGTGTGTCTGGGCACGAGCGGCATCTCCATCAGCAATTCATCCTCGATCAAGCTCAGCAGGTCAAACTCACGGCTTTCCACCAACAGGTCTTCCTCAGCCAGCTGGTCCTCCTCTTCGGCCAATCGCTCACTCGACACAAAACGGAAGTCGCGCTCGACCGCCACGGTAATCTCTACCGGCTCCAGACAGCGTTGGCAAACAAATGGCAGGGCGGTCGTCGCTTTCACCTGCAGCCAGACCTTGGCGGGCGCATTGACTTGCGCTTGCAGCCCTCCCTTGGCGGACCATTGGATCTGCCTGTCTGGCGATACCCCTGCGCAATCGGCCTGCAAGCGGGGCATCTCAGAAAGGCTGGCCTGGCCAGACAGAAGCTCTCCCGCCTGGGCAAAAGCCCGAACATCCAGGCGCCGCACATTAAACAGCGTTGACATGTCCGCAGTGTAAGAGAATCACATCCATGAGCAACCCTGAAACGAGAAAACTTATCCTTGGCTCCACTTCGGCCTATCGCAGGTCACTGCTGGAGCGACTGCAACTGCACTTTGAGGTTATTGCACCGCAGGTTGACGAGACGCCCGGGGCTGGCGAACATCCGCGCGATTTGGCCTGCCGCCTGGCGCTTGCCAAAGCAAAGGCTGTGGCTCGGCTTCACCCCGACTCGGTTGTCATCGGCTCTGATCAGGTCGCTGAGCTGGATGGTTTGCCACTGGGCAAGCCCGGTTCGCATGACCGCGCTGTTGCCCAGTTGCGCGCCATGCGTCAACGCCTGGTGGTATTTCATACCGCTGTAACGGTGGCTTGCGAGGCGTCTGGCTTCTTAGAGAGCGAGTTGGCCGAGGTGCGTGTTCGATTCAGGAATCTGAGTGACCAGGAAATCGAAAACTATTTGCTGCTCGAAACGCCGTATGACTGTGCCGGCAGTGCCAAAAGCGAGGGACTGGGGATCACCCTGCTCGAAGCCATCGAGAGCGACGATCCCACCGCGTTGATCGGTCTGCCGCTGATACGAACTGCCCGACTGTTGCGCCAGGCGGGCGTGTCTATTCTGGGCGTAACCGGGATGACAGCATGACACCCGCCAAGGGCAAGCTGTACCTGGTGCCAGCGCCTCTAGATTTTGCTTGCGACAAATTGGCGCCACTGCGTCATGTCCTGCCGCAAGCCACCCTGGACATAGCGGCCCGTCTGCAGCACTGGATCTGTGAGAACGCCAAAAGTGCTCGTGCCTATCTGGTCCGGGTGCGGGAATTGCAGCCGCTGGCGTTGCCTATTCAGGCGCTGGATATCCAGGAACTTCCCCATCAGGTCCACAAAAAGGGGGATCATCAAGTTGACTTTGACGCTCGCCCCCTGCTGGGCCCCGCCCTGCGAGGGCAGGACATCGGACTGGTCAGTGAAGCGGGTATGCCCGCTGTTGCCGATCCAGGTTCTTCGGTTGTATGTGCTGCCCATGACCTGGGTGTAACGGTCGTTCCTCTGGTTGGACCGAGTTCGCTGCTGTTGGCGCTGGCAGCTAGCGGATTATCTGGACAAAATTTTGCATTTGTTGGCTACCTTCCCGCCCAAACCGCTCAACGCACCCAGCGCATTCGCGAGCTCGAATCGCTGGCCCTTCAGACCGGCCAAACCCAATTGTTCATAGAGACGCCATACCGCAATGAGGCCATGCTGCAATCCCTGTTAGAGGTACTTGACGCTCAAACCCGGCTGGCCGTGGCCGGTGGTTTGACGTTGGAAGACGCACTGCTGCGCAGCGACAAAGTCGCAGGCTGGAAAAGCAGACGGACAAGCCTGGACAAAAATATGCCGGTTGTTTTTGCCATCGGAAGATAGGCCAACGCGAGAACGCTTAACGTAGCACCGCCATTGAGTGCATGGCCTTGACTGCGCCCTCCCCAATGGCGGCTCCGAAGCGCTTGACCAGTCGCTCAGCCACGTTTTCGCGTTGGGTGTAATCCACAATTTCTTCGGCTTTAACAACCTCACGCGCCACATAGTCCAGAGAGCCCAGGTGATCGGCGAGCCCCATATCAATGGCCTGCTGACCACTCCAGAAAAGTCCGCTGAACATCTCAGGGACATCCTTGAGGCGCTGCCCGCGCCCCACCTTGACCACCTCAATGAACTGCTGATGAATCTGGTTAAGCAGCGCCTGCGCATGCGCTCGCTGACGCTCGGTCTGGGGGCTGAAAGGGTCCAGGAAACCCTTGTTTTCGCCTGCCGTCATCAAGCGGCGTTCCACCCCTAATTTGTCCATCAACCCGGTAAAGCCAAATCCATCAATCAATACGCCGATGCTCCCAACAATGCTGGCCTTGTCAACATAGATCGTGTCGGCGGCTACAGCGATGTAATAGGCCGCCGAAGCGGCTGATTCTTCAACAACCGCATAAACCGGCTTGCTGTGCTTGGCTTTAAGGCGCTTGATTTCATCATTCACGATACCGGCCTGTACCGGGCTGCCTCCGGGGGAGTTGATCAGCAGCACCACCGCACGGGCACTGTCTTCCTCGAACGCACTGCGCAGCGCTCCCACCAGCAGTTCTGCACTGGCCTCTCCCCCCGACGCGATCTCTCCCTTGATTTCGATTAGGGCGGTATGGGTAAAAGACGGATGCTTGCCCCTTTCGCTCATGCCAAAGAGGGTCCAGAACAGAAAGCCCAGCAAGACCAGCAGAAAAATACGCCAGGCATTGCGCCAGCGCCGCGCACTGCGCTGCTCTATCAAGGAGGCCAGGGCCAGCTTTTCGATGACGGCTCGCTCCCAGCCAGAACTCTCATCATCGTTGGTGAATTTGGCAGTACTTTTGGTAATGTCCCCTTCAGGACTTGAATTATTTGAATCACTCATTTCAGAACTCAACAGGTTGCAAGTTGTGTTCAGTATGCCAGTGAACCACCCCATCCATTTCAGTGAGGGATATTTTTACCAGCCCACCTCGGCAGGGACCGCCGCGACATTCACCGCTATCAGGGGCATACATGGCGCCGTGTGTAGCGCAGATAAGCCATTGGCCAGTGATATCAAAAAAGCGGTTTGGCTGGTAATCCATCTCCATAGCCACATGCGAGCATCGATTGAGATAGGCGTGCGGCTTGCCGTTGAAACGGACTGCAAACGCCCTGCAGGTCATTCCCTGATAAACCACATCAAAAGGAACCGCCAGGCCGCTGTCCAGCAAGTCGGCCGAATTGCAAAGTGGAATGACACGAATCTGATTCATCGAGAGTTGTGATTTTATTGATCAGGCGCCAACCCCGTCTCGTTTGAAGGTCTACCCAAGGGAAGACCGTCAACCCTGGGGAATTGCTCGCTCAGGCATGCTCAAGCAGCCAACCATGCAACTCTTCCACTGTATGGGCGATGAATCGCGGCGCAAGTGTCTTGAAGGCTTTGGGTTCATGGGCGCCGTAGCTCACCCCAACGCTGGCACATCCAGCATTAAGAGCCATTTGCAGGTCATGGGTCGTATCCCCAATCATCAGGACCCTTTGCGAGTCGACTCCAAATTCGCGCATCAATTCATGCAACATCAAGGGGTTGGGCTTTCCGGCGGTCTCATCTGCAGTGCGAGAGCCGTCAAACACACCCATCAGGTCCGCGGACTGAAGTGCCTGGTCCAATCCGCGACGGCTTTTGCCGGTGGCCACCGTCAGCCAGTGGTGACGTGCACGCAGATCCTGCAGCATCTGCAATACCCCGTCAAACAGACTGATATCGTTCTGGTGCGCAAGGTAATGATGCCGGTACCGCTCGCCAAGTTGGGGATACTTATCTGGCGGCACATCGGGCGCCGCATGCGCCAATGCCTGGGACAAGGCCATGCCAATCACATATGCCGCCTGCTCATCGCTGGGCACGGTGCCACCCAGATCCCGAACGGCCATCTGGATACAACGGGTGATGATGGTTGTGGAATCGAAAAGAGTCCCATCCCAATCAAAGGCAATCAGGTCGAATTGGCGGGGTCGCGCTGACATGGGCTTATTCATGGTTTGGGTTGGTTTGGGCTGGCATCGCCAGATGTAAAAACTGAGCCAGTTCCGCTGGCAGACTTGAACGAAGCTCGACCCTTTGACCGGTGACAGGATGATTGAACTGAAGACGCCAAGCGTGTAGAAACATGCGCTTCAAGCCCAGTTTATGCAAGGCACGGTTCAATTCAAAATCACCATATTTATCATCGCCAACTATCGGCCGTCCCTCGGCCGCCAGGTGGACTCTGATTTGATGGGTCCGGCCCGTCTTGATGGTGACCTCCAGCAAAGAAAAGCCCTGGCCATCAAGTCCAAGCGCTGTGTTGCTGCGCTCACGCACTTTTACCAGTGTGACAGACTTCATTCCTTGCGGGTCATCCCTGGCAAGCACACGGACACGGCGCTCGCCATCATCCAGCAGATATTTGTGCAGCGGCTTGTCCAGTACCTTCAGGTTCAACGGCCACTGACCAGCGACCAAGGCCAGATACGTCTTGCCGGTCTCCCGCTCCCGAAACTGGTCCTGCAAGCTTTTGAGAGCACTGCGCTTCTTGGCAAGCAGCAGGATGCCACTGGTTTCACGATCCAGGCGATGAACCAATTCAAGAAATTTGGCCTCGGGGCGTGCCATCCGCAAATGCTCGATCACTCCATAACTGACCCCTGACCCGCCATGTACAGCGATTCCCGCCGGCTTGTCGATCGCCAGCACCCCATCGTCCTCATAAATCACCGGAAAGTCCCGCACCGCGACCTGGGGCGCCTGCAAGCCCGCACCCATCTGGTTTTTTTCGGTCACTCGCTCGGGCAAGCGAACCGGGGGCAGGCGCACCTGATCCCCGGCTGCTATGCGTTGATCGGCCGACGCCCGTCCACGGTTGACCCTGACTTCACCGCTTCGGATGATCCGATAGACATGCGTTTTGGGGACCCCTTTGAGATGACGCAGCAGGTAATTGTCCAGCCGTTGCCCGGCCGATTCAGGGTCCACCAAGAGGGTTTTGACCTCCAAAGCCCGGCCTGATGATTTGGGCCCTATAATGTGTTTCACTAGCGACGTGTTGTAACTGGTTGATTTGGTTGAAGTTTAGTCGACCCCCAGAACTGCGGTGCTAGCCGGTCGATGCCACCAAGAGCCCTGTGGGGAGATCGTCAGTCCTGAGATTGCGATGCCTTATCTAGCTTGCGGCCAAGGCCGATGTATTGAAACACTGATACGGAATACCAAAATCTGTCAGCAAGGTGCTGGCAGATGGATCAAAGCGAAATGTTTGTGTTGATGAGCCTGATTGTTAGTTGCCTGGAGCGCCTGTTGGCGCCGTTCCTTGGCATACATCGGCCTTTGACGCCTCAGCAATGGAACCAACATGAGATTCCCTGGCTGACCGTCCCGCAAGCAACTCCCCTCGCCCCTATCCAAGCGCCCTCGCCCCGGTTCTATCGTTGAACCCGGGCATCTCGGCAATTCCCTTCGTTTCAAGGCATCAGCTTCGGCATCGTTAGCCCGTCATGGGCGTGTGAACTGATATGGAAGGGATGCTCCGATGAAACGGATGCTGATTAATGCCACCCAGGCCGAAGAGCGCCGGCTGGCAATTGTGGATGGACAAAAACTCCTCGACTACGAAATTGAGATTGAGGGTCGGGAACAGCGCAAAGGCAATATCTACAAGGCCGTTGTCACCCGTGTAGAACCCTCCCTGGAGGCATGTTTTGTTGACTACGGCGAAGACCGGCATGGATTCTTGCCATTCAAGGAAATCTCCCGTCAATACTTCCAGGGCAATGTATCTGCCAGCCAGGCCCGCATCCAGGATGTGATCAAGGAGGGCCAGGAACTGCTGGTCCAGGTGGAAAAGGAAGAGCGTGGCAACAAGGGGGCGGCTCTGACCAGCTTCATCTCTCTGGCGGGCCGCTACGTGGTTTTGATGCCCAACAACCCTCGCGGTGGCGGGGTTTCACGACGCATCGAAGGCGATGAGCGGGCTGAACTGAAGGAAGCTCTTGACCAGTTGGTCTATCCCAATGGCATGTCCATCATTGCGCGTACTGCTGGTATCGGACGCAGCGCACCTGAACTTCAATGGGACCTGAACTACCTGCTCAAGCTCTGGTCTGCAATCGATGGCGCCGCCAAGGGTGGTAAGGGCGCCTTCCTTATTTACCAGGAATCCAGCCTGGTGATTCGGGCCATCCGAGATTACTTCAACAGTGATATTGGCGACATTCTCATCGACACCGATGATGTGTATGAGCAGGCTCAGCAGTTCATGAACCATGTGATGCCTGAGCATGCGCCCAGGGTCAAGCGTTATCGGGATGATGCACCGCTGTTCAGCCGATTTCAGATCGAGCACCAGATCGAGTCGGCCTATGCGCGCGAAGTGAAGCTCCCATCGGGTGGCGTGATTGTGATTGACCATACCGAGGCCCTTGTGTCCGTGGACGTCAACTCAGCGCGCGCCATCAAGGGGGGCGATATCGAGGAAACAGCCACCCGCACCAATCTGGAAGCAGCCGATGAAGTAGCACGTCAGATGAGATTGCGTGATCTGGGTGGCCTGATCGTGATCGACTTCATTGATATGGAGGAAAGCAAGAACCGGCGTGATGTTGAAAATCGACTGCGCGATGCGCTGCGCCAAGACCGGGCAAGGGTTCAGTTCAGCTCGATCAGCAAATTCGGCCTACTGGAAATGAGCCGTCAGCGCCTGCGGCCTGCCCTATCCGAAGGTGCCTCCATTCCTTGCCCCCGTTGCGGCGGCTCGGGTCATGTACGTGATACCGAAAGCTCTGCCTTGCAAATTCTGCGGATCATTCAGGAAGAATCACAAAAGGACAATACTGCAGCGGTTCATGCCCAGGTACCGGTTGAAGTGGCTTCTTTCCTGCTGAATGAAAAGCGCAACGAAATTACCAAGATCGAACTCAAGCAGCGCATCAATGTGATGCTGGTGCCCAACAAATCGCTGGAAACTCCCAACTACAAGCTTGATCGCCTCAAGCATGATGACCCCCGTCTGGACCATATAGAGACCAGTTACAAGATGGTCGAGGAAGTCGAGTCCGCCACCACGGTAACTCGCCGTTCACAAGAACCCACCAACAAGCAAACGCCGGTGATCAAGGGCGTGCTGCCTGATGCCCCAGCACCTGCCGCTGCCCCTGCCTTGCCGGAGAAAGAAAAGTCTGCTCCGGCTGAAGCTGCCCAGGCGCCAGCCGGCAAGGGGTTCGTGGCCTGGCTCAAGGGTTTGTTTGTCAGCCAGCCGACAACGCCGGCATCAGAAGCTGAAAAAACCGAGGCCAAAAAGGATGAGCGCCACGATGGCCGCACCACAAAGCGCGATGACCACCGTGGTCGCTCACGCGGGGGACGAGCCGAGCGCTCGGAGCGTGGCAACCGTACCCAACGCGCTGATCGCTCCGCTACCAAGAAGGAAAGCGATGTGGCAAGCAGCCCCGCCGCTCAGGAAGCAGTCAGCGAACAGCGACAGGACCGGGGCAGCCGCACCGGCGAACCGCGTGGTCGTGCCGACCGCCAGGAATCTGGTTCACGGGGAGAACCCCGCCGCGATCGCCGTGGTGATCGTGGCACCCGCACTGATGAAGCCCCCCAACTGGCACCGGCAGAACTTTCCGAAGCTCCGGCCGCTCAGCAGGTCTCCCAACAGACCAATGGCCAGGAAGTGTCACCCAAAGTGGAGGGCGAAGGCAGCAATGGGCAGCGATCACGCCGTTCGCGCGACCGCTACGGCCGCGATCGCCGTGACCGCTCAGACAGTGCTGAACGCAAGACTGAAGATCAGTCCACCGCCGCTGCTGAAATGCCCAGCGCAGAGCTGCCTGAGTCATCCGTCCAGACAGCCACCACAGCTTTGGTCCCCCCGCCTGTCTCAAGTACAGCATCAGTGGCTGAACCCAGCCTACCCACCAGCATCACATTGCCGCCGGTACAGGCCTACACCTTACCGGTTGGCGAACTCGAGCAGATCGCTACCTCAGGTGGCTTGCAATGGATAAATTCAGACGCCGCAAAAGTCGCCACGGTGCAAGCGGTCATTGCTGCCGAACCCAAGCCCATCCACATACCGCGTGAACGACCGGCATCTATCGTCATCGACGAAGGCCCTCTGATCCTGGTGGAAACCCGCAAGGATTTGCGCAATCAGGAATTGCCTTTCTAGCAAGTGGCCTGATGCAAAAGAAGTTGATGCCCTTGATGTCTTAAAAAAGATCAAGGGCCACTTTTCTGCCCTTTTACCGTAAGAATCAAACGGCTGTGCGCTGGCAGCTTAGGCTTGGGCGGCCTTTCGCCAGGCATCAGCGGCAGCCTCGGCATCCGATCGTTGTTCCGCCATCTCAGCCAAGGCACGCCAGGCCTTTCTTCTTAGTTCCGGACTTTTTAGTTGTCCGAGGCTTTGGCTGAGTAGGCCCTGCGCTTTACCCCAAAGCTTGAGTCGCATGCAGACCATACCAGCCAGAAATTGAATCAGAGGGTCTGCAGGTGCATGCTGCTGCTGGGCTTCGATTCGTCTGAGCCAATCGGCTTCAGGTGTTTCTGGTGCACTTGAAAATAGTCCTTCAAGGACCTGCACCAGCCTTTCGCGCCATTCAACAGAAGCGCCTTCAGATTTGCCCTGCTTCTCCCAGACTGGCAATAACCATTTGAGCGCAAGTTGATGATCACCGCCCAGTTGCGTTAACCGTTGCGCAGCTGCCAGCGCAATATCAGGCGATGTCCGCTCAATTGGTTCAAGTGAATCCCAAAGTTGCTTTAATTGGTCTGATTCGTCAACTGATTGAATCCACTCCAAGGCAATGCCGCGCAGGATGCCTCGTCCAGCCTCATCAGAAAAATTCCAATGCTTGGCCAGCAAGCGTGCCACTTCAAGGGCCTGCTGTTTCTGTCCCGAAAGGCGTGCCGCCTTGTAGCGCAAACGCAGCGCCAGCGTCCGACGGGCAACTCCGGACGGCAATTCGCTGATCCGTTGCTGGGCCAAATTGCTGTCACGATCGTCAATTGCCCAGCGTAATGCGCAAAGCTGCAGGCCTTCGTTGAGTTCACCCATTGCGTACTGGGTGACCAGTTCACTCGCCTGGCTGGCATGTTGATCGCGCAGGGCTTGGTCTTGCAAGGCGTGTGCACTTTCAGCGACCAGCAGATGAGCCATTGCATGCAAAAAACCCACCTCCGCCTTGGAAGAACCTGCCAGGGTTGAATCTGTTCCCCAGGCCAGAACATCCTCTGCCGATTTGCGCGCCCGCCCAAAACGGCCGGCACGCATATGGGCCAGAGCCTCCAGCATCCCCCGGTTCAAAGCGCGTTCAAGTCGCCTCGCACGCCAGGAGCGCGCCTGGCTGGGCAGCGACAACAGCAAGGAAAGAGCGCGTAAAGCCAGATGAAGCAGCAGAAAAATTCCCAGCAGTGCAAAAAGTACCAGGTTCATCGAGACATCCAGTCGGTAGGGTGGCCAGAAAAAGGTCACGGTACCTTCGTTGTTGCCCGCAAACAGGGCAATCGCAACAGCCCCGCCAAACAATGCCAGGAACCAGAGGGCCGCACGCATCCGTCAAACCCTCAGCGACCTGCAGCCGCAGTTGCCAGCGCTGCCATGGTTTCATCCAAACGGGGCAGTTCCAGGGTATTCATCTGGCCCTGGACCTGCTTCAACAAGGCTGCGGCTACCTGGGTCTTGCGCGAACTGCCATCGAAATAGCGGCTCAGGGTGACTGCCGCAGTGCTCAGGTCAGCACGGGCTGTTTCCAGCTGACGGGCAAGCAACCCCAAGCGGGCATTCAACAGCTTGAACTTGAAGTTTTCCCGTAGGAAGAAGGACTGCTCAGGTGATAACAAGGCTGCTTCTGGCTCTTCAATACGGCTGACCCGCACCAGTCCCCGCAGTTCTTCGCTCAGCATCTCCCAGCTACGCTGCCACCAAGTCAAGAGGGTATCGCTCTGGCGCGGCTTGATTGCATCCACCGCAGTCTTGCCGGTGGCTTTGGCCACAGCGTTGGCCAAGGGTAGTTCATCGGCGAGGCGCACAAGTTCCTCGAGTTTGGACAACAGGGCCGGGAGGTCCGACACGGTCGTTGCCTTGACGCGCGCCAAGTCTTTGGTGACGGCTCGCATCACGGGAGCCAGCCGGGGCTGGGCGGCGCGTACCAGGCGCTGTTCAGCCACCCGCAACGCTGCAAGCAAAGGCTCCACGCTGCCGGTCAATTGCGCCTGCTGTTGTGCCAGATACAGGGCCGACTCAATATCGACCACCAGGTTCTCATCGCGTGAACGCGATAAGCTTTGCATCAGTTCTTCCAGCTGGGAGCGCTGCAGGGCTACTTCAGTGAGGCGGGCATCCAGCACAGTCAGACGCGCCAGATGATCCCGGCTCTGCTCCAGGGCTTGTTTGGCCATGGCGCGCGCTTCTGAAGACAAGTTACCGCTGTCTGCACTCTGTCGGGCAAGCTGCTCCTGAATATCACTCAAACGCTGCCAGAGCAAACCGCTTATCGCCAGGGCAGCCACAGCAATCAGAGAAACAAAAATCAACAGGCCACGGTTAACCAGATGATGTGGCTGGCTGGGTTGGACTGGCAGGCCCTCACCTGCGCCGCCATTGGGGTCGGATGATTTTTCAGGTGTCTCGGAGCTCATCGCAACGATTCTATAGAGGCCAGAATCTCAGGCAGCAACGGCCGTGTCTGAAGCACAACACCAAACCCCGCCTGTCGTGCGGCAGCGGCGATTCGGGCATGGGTGGCTACGGCCCGTGCCAGAGACCAATCCTGGGACGGCAGACAAACGCCCAGATTGGCAACCGCTTCACTGCTGCTCAACAACCAGACCGAGCCGTCCAGGGCAGTCGCACGCGCCAGACTTTTTTGCTGTTCGCTCCAGACTGGGACCCTGCGCTGGTAGGCAACCACGTGGTCCACCTGAGCACCTTGAGCCAGCACCTGCGCTGCGAACCAATCCCGACCCAGGCCCTGCGACTGGTTGCCAGGCTGGCTGTCAGCGCCACGCACAATCAAAACCCGAGTGCCGGGTCTGACCTGATTTTTGACCTGCTTCCACAAGGCCTCGGAATCGAACTGTCCGACTTCAGGGGCGTCAATCTGATGCTCGCGAACTCCAAGACGTAGCAATGCGTCACGGGTGCCCGGTCCGGTCGCCCAGGCCCGGGCAGATTCACAAAAAACTTTAGCTTCAGGTGGTCGAGCCGCAAAAAATCCAGCGGCCGCATGCCCACTGACAAACATGACCCCTGTGTACTGAGGCAAACGCTGCCAGGCGCTCCTGACCGCTTGGGTGTCCTGCACGGGTTGGATATCAATCAGGGGAAGTGCCACTGCATCAAGGCCGCCTTGGGTCAGCTTGCGAACCCAGGCCTGGGCATCCTCCTGCGGACGGGTAACAACAACACGCATGACAGCAAATTCAGCTGGCTCCAGCTGCCCTTAAATCTGCAGCCACCCGCTCACCCAACCGTCGGGCTGAATCCTGGTCAAGCACGGGCCCCTGACGCTGGGCTCGTACCAGTGGGAGTTTTCCCTCAGGATCACCCCAGGCGGCTTGCACCAGCATCTGCGTGCCTTCAAAGGTAGCATAGGCCGCCAGAGGCATGGAGCAACTGCCCCCCATGGCACGACTGACCGCGCGCTCCGCTGCAACCCTCAACCAGGTCTCCTGATGAACCAGGGTTGTCAGAGCTTGTTCGACCTCGGCCCGCTCGCTGCGAATTTCAATTCCCAAGGCACCCTGGCCTGCTGCAGGCAGCATGACCTCGGGCTCAAAGTAATTTCTGATGCGACTCTCCAAGCCCAGACGAATCAACCCGGCCGCAGCCAGTACGATGGCATCGTATTGCCCATCATCGAGCTTGCGCAGGCGGGTATCAAGGTTGCCGCGCAGGGGTTGAATCCTGAGGTCGGGCCGAATCGCCTGCAAAAGCGCCACCCGCCTAAGACTGGAGGTTCCCACCACCGCGCCCTGGGGCAAGTCAGCCAGACTTTTGTAGGCGGGTGAAACAAAGGCATCGCGGGGGTCTTCACGCGCCATCACACAAGCCAGCTTGAAGCCCGCTGGTAACTCCATGGGCACATCCTTGAGCGAATGCACTGCCAGGTCGGCACGACCTTCCTCGAGGGCCAGCTCGAGCTCTTTCACAAAGAGGCCTTTGCCGCCGACCTTGCTCAGAGAGCGGTCCAGTATCTGGTCGCCCTTGGTCGTCATGCCCAACAGGCTGACGTGATGGCCCAGGCGCTCAAGCCGGAACCTCACATGTTCGGCCTGCCACAAGGCTAAACGGCTTTCCCGCGTGGCTATGGTCAATTTCATTCGATGGTTTCAGATATGTTTTCGTGGCGGATTCAGTCAAACGGGTGCAGGTATCCTGCCGCCATTTCTATTCCCTCTTGCCACCTGAAGCTTGGGGCCGGTAGCTGCATTTGTCTCCAATACCCTGCCGTTCCACAGAGACACTGATCAGACCTGGCACCTTGGGTTTGAGCTGATTCCAGATAAAGGCACAGAGGTTTTCCAGGGTAGGGATTCCCAACTCAGGCACTTCGTCAAGAAAATGATGGTCCAGCTTTTCGCGCACACTATTCAACGCCTGTCTGACATGGGCCAGGTCCCAGACCATCCCGGTCGAGGCATCGGGCTCGCCACCGAGCATGACTTCAGCATGATAGGTATGACCATGCACACGTCGGCTTCCGGTGGCTTCGATCTCACGGCGCAAGGTGTGGGCCGCATCAAAGTAAAAACGCTGGCTGATTTCGTACATCAGGGGATTCCAATCAATTTGTGAGATTGCAAGCTGAGTTGCCACTTGGGGTGTTGCTTGCAATAGGCCACGGCTCTTCTGGTATGCCCATCACGGTCACTCCCGTCCATGGGCTGCAGGAAAAAATAGTCGAAATCAAGGTCTTGGTAATGGGCCGGATCGACGCCAACCTGTTGGTAAACCAGCTTGAGCTCATTACCCTTCTTCACGACCAAATCCGTTTGTCCCTTGGGACTGACACAAATCCAGTCCAGCCCGCGCGGCGGCGCAATCGTGCCATTGGTTTCAACTGCTATGGTGAAACCTTGCATCCGCAATGCATAGAGCAAAGGCTCATCCACCTGCAGCAGCGGTTCGCCGCCAGTCAGCACCACAAAGCGTTGCCCCGAATCTGCGCCTCCCCAGGCCTGGCAAACCGCGAGGGCCAAGGCTTCGGGCGATGCAAATTTGCCGCCCCCCGGGCCATCGACACCGACAAAATCAGTATCACAAAATTGGCAGGCGGCTGAGGAGCGGTCCTCTTCACGGCCACTCCAGAGGTTGCAGCCGCTAAAACGGCAAAATACCGCCGCACGCCCGGCTTGGGCGCCCTCACCTTGCAAGGTGTAAAAAATCTCCTTGACGGAATAGGTCATAAGAATTGCTCAACCAGTACTTGTCTAATTTTCGCAGGTTTGATCCGACCTGATCTTTGACAGACGCCTGACCTGGGACAAGGCAAGGCATCGGCGACAATCAGCACTGATCGATTCGACCAATCATTCAATAAGGAATCCCATGGATATCTACGACAAACTCAAGGAACTTGACATCGTTCTGCCTCCCATGGCCACCCCTGCTGCGGCTTATGTTCCCTTTGTGCAAACCGGCAACCTGATTTTTTTGAGCGGTCATATTGCACGAAAGGACGGCAAGCCATGGGTTGGACAGCTTGGCAAGACCATGGCCACCGATGAAGGCAAGCGTGCCGCACGCTCGATTGGCATTGAACTGCTGGGAACGCTTCACGCCGCCTTGGGCAACCTGAATCGGGTCAAGCGGGTTGTCAAACTGATGTCTTTGGTCAACTCAACGCCTGATTTCACCGAGCACCATCTTGTCACCAACGGTGCTAGCGAATTAATGGGTCAGGTATTTGGCCCGGCAGGCGCACATGCACGGAGCGCCTTTGGCGTGGCCCAAATACCAATGGGCGCATGCGTGGAAATCGAATTGATTGCCGAGGTCAGCTGATCCAAGGAACGCTGATTAGGGCAAGGCTGTGAATTTTTTTCAGCCATTACGCCAGGCGCCTGATTTCCTGACACTGCACCGCATGTAGTTCAGCAGGTGTGACCCGTAACGGCGCAATTTCAGCCAGTGGTACCAGCACGAATGCCCGCTGCATCATGCGGGGGTGTGGTAGGGTCAATTCAGGTGTCGCGAGACTCACTTGGTCAACCATCAGCAAGTCCAGATCAAGCGTTCTGGGAGCATTTCGGTAGGGCCGCTCGCGGCCAGCCAAGTCCTCAATTGCCTGAAGCTTGCGTAACAAGGTGAGCGGCTCCAGATCGGTGCTGACCTCGACGACGGCATTGATGAAATCCGGGCCGCTGGCTTCAATAGGCGCGGAGCGGTAGAGCGAGGACCGCTTGATGAGCTGTGTCGATGGCAGCATTGCGATCTGGTCCATTGCCCAGGCAACTGTCGCTGGCACATCGCCCAGATTGGCTCCCAAGGCAATAAAGGCGCAAGCTGGCATGTCCGAAGCTCAGGAACTGCCTGAGGACGGCTCTGGTCCTGACGGTCGCTGAGCACCCGGCCGGCGCCGACGACGTCGCCTTTTTGGCGCTGGGTTCTCGCCTGCTTCATCTGCTTGGTCCGCCACCTCCACCATCGGATCATTCTTCCTTGATGCTGAGGTCACAGGAATCACAGCAGTCGCCGCACCTGAGGTACGCCTGCGCGGCCTTTGCTGCTGCTCCTCGCGCACCTGCTCCACCATGTCCTGACGCATTTCATCATCAGCCAGACTGAACTCCTCCCACCAATCGGCCAGCACCTCATCCAGCTCACCGGCCTCTGCACGCAGTCGCATGAAGTCAAATCCGGCTCGAAACCGGGGTTGCTCGATCAGGGAGAACGGGACCCGCCCAATCCGTTTCTCGAAGCGCGGCTGCATCATCCAGATTTCCCGCATGTCGGCAGCCAGCTTGCCTCGCCCAGATACATCACCAATACGCGCACTGAACGCATCATCGATCGCCGATTGCAGGGCCGGGTGGGCATGCTCCCCTTTTTTCAAGCGCTGTTGCCAACCAGATCGAACATCACTCCAAAGCACACAAGCCAGCAAAAAGCTGGGGGCCACCGGCTTGCCTTCACCAACCCTGCGATCTGTATCGAGGAGAGCCGCCTGCACCAATGGTTGCTGCTCTCGCTGAACGGCCAGATCAAGCAGGGGATAGATGCCGGTGGACAGCCCCAGCCCCTTTAACTGGCCAATGCTGGCAATCGCATGACCCGTTTGCAGCAACTTGAGCATTTCATCGAAGAGGCGACTCTGCGGGACATCGCTCAGCAGGCTTCTCATCTCAGCCAGCGGCTTGGCCGTCTTTGCCTCCAGCTTGAAACCCAGCGCGCTCAGCTTGGCAGCGAAACGCACGGCGCGAATGATACGCACTGGGTCTTCGCGGTAACGAGTGGCGGCATCACCGATCATGCGCAACACGCGCTTGTTGGCGTCCTTGAGCCCGCCATGGTAGTCAACCACCGTCTGCGAATGCGGGTCGTAGTACATGGCATTCACCGTGAAGTCGCGCCGCGTGGCATCTTCATCCTGAGGGCCCCAGACGTTGTCACGCAACACGCGGCCGCTGGCGTCCACCGCATGCCGCATGCTTGCAAGATCATTTTTGCTGGTGCGCTCATTACCCGTGACCTGCTCCGCAGCTGCATTGTCGAGATAGGCCCTAAAGGTGGAGACTTCGATGACTTCGTGCTCACGGCCGCGCCCATAGACCACATGGACGATGCGAAAGCGCCGTCCAATAATGAAGGCGCGCCTGAAAAGGCCTTTGACCTGCTCAGGGGTGGCATTGGTCGCCACATCAAAATCCTTGGGACGCAGGCCAAGCAGCAGATCGCGCACGGCACCCCCGACAATATAGGCCTCGTAACCGGCGTCCTGAAGGGTCTGCACCACCTCGATAGCCCGCCGATCGAGCAGGGTCGGATCAATCCCGTGCTCTGCTGGACCGATCTCAGCGCGTTTGCCAAACATGTGGTTGGTACGCTTGCCCAGCAGTTTGTCGATAATTTTTTTAATCATGAAATCGGGTTAAGTAAGCCCTGGCCCTTGAAATGGGCACGATCAGGTCAATAGAAAAGGTCCAGGATCCGCCAGCCACGCTGGGTGGCCGTAAGTCGCAGGCTGTCATTGGGGTTGGTGGCCACCGGATGGTCCACATTCTCCAGCAAAGGCAGATCGTTGGGTGAATCAGTGTAGAAGGTTACCTCGGCGTCCCGCCACTCCAGCCCACGGGCTTCAAGCCATGCCTCAAAGCGCTTGACCTTTCCCTCGCGAAATGAGGGCACCCCCCTGATTTCTCCGGTCATCCAGCCTTGAGCGTCGTGCTCGAGTTCGACAGCAATCAGATGCTGCACACCAAAAGCCTCGGCAATCGGGCGAGTCACAAATTCATTGGTGGCCGTAATGATGATCAATTCATCACCTTGAACCCGGTGATGATTGACCAGATCAAGGGCCTGGGGTCTGATGGCAGGGCGGATGATTTCCTGCATGAAGCGCTCACGGGCTGCCAGTGCTTCACGCTCACCGCGCATGCGAACCGCCTCGGTGGCAAACCGCACATAGTCATGCACATCCAGGGTTCCGGCCTGGTAGTGCGAATAGAACTCGTCGTTGCGCCGCGAAAACTCAACCGGGTCGGTCCATCCAAGGCTTGTGGTGAAGGTCCCCCAGGCGTAATCCGAATCAATCGGCAACAGGGTGTTGTCCAGATCGAACAAGGCCAGAGTGGGTTTTGTCGTCTTCATCGTGTCTTGTTATTTAAATCAGAGATCGGGGGTCACCATGGCTTAGCCAGAAACTGCCTGCAAGACGGACGACGGCCAGGTCAGCTGTAGAGGTCATGAGGTTCAAAATTGCCTGCGCCGCCCACCAGACCTGTAGATCGATCTTCAAAGCACTTAACTTTCTTCCAGCATGGCCTTGAGCAGGGGAATGGTAACCGTGCGCTGTGTCTGCAAGGCGTAACCATCGAGTTGATTCAGTAACTGGATCAGATGTCCCAGATCGCGGCTGAAACGGCTAAGCATGAAATTCATGACCTCGTCACTCAGAAAAATACCACGTGCGTCAGCCTGCTGGCGTAACACAGATCGGCGCTCATCGTCACTCATTGTCTGCAAGGTGAAGGCATGCCCCCAGGCCAGTCTTGACCGCAGATCTTCACGCAATTTCAGGTGCGCTGCGGCCACATCGCCAGTCGCCATGACCACAATGTGCTGGGTCTGCGCGTTGACAAACCAATTGAAAGCTGCCTGCTGTTGCACCGCGGTATATCGATGGACATCGTCCATCAGCACAGCACTCCAGCGTTCATCAAAGGCCGAGGGATCCACGATCGAGGCGTCAAGCCAACCGGCCAACTGCCCATGAGAACTTAGACCCGACTGCACAGCCCGCAGCAAGTGTGATTTGCCACTGCCGGTGGGGCCGCTCAGGTAGGTGGGCACAGGTGATCGGCTGCTTGGGACGGACTGATTGCCCAACCATAGCGTCAGGTGCTTCCAGGCCACCTCGTTGGGACCCGGGAAAAAATTGGCCAAAGTTGGCCCGGCATTCAGACCAATGTCCAGTGCCAGCTGTCTCATGACAGGTAGAACCCGCTCTTCAGATAGTGCGTGCGCAGGCGTCGGATGGCCACGAGCAACACAGCACTGGTCGGTAGTGCCACCAGCACACCCACAAAGCCAAACAATTGCCCGAATGCCAGCAAAACAAAAATCACCGCCAAAGGATGCAGGCCAATGCGCTCACCCACCAAGCGCGGCGTCAGGAGCAGGCTTTCGATCAACTGGCCCAAGCCATAAACCAGCAACAGCATCAACAATACTGTGCCGGCTAGCTGAAATTGAAGAAACCCGGCCATGGCAGCCAACAACAAGCCCAAACCAAAACCGATGTAGGGAACGAATATGGCCAGACCGGTAAACACGCCAATCGGAAGTGCCAGGTCCAGGCCAAACAAACTCAATCCCACGCTGTAGTACACCGCCAGAATCAGCATCACCAGGAATTGTCCGCGCAGGTACTGACCCAGGACCGCATCGGCTTCCTTGGCAAAGCTGTCAAATCCTGGCCGAAGTCTTGGCGGCACCAGATCCAGCGACCGGCCCACAAAGTCTTTCCAATCCAGCAGCAAGAAAAACAGGGCCAGCGGAATCAGCACCAGGTTGCCCAGCACAGCCAGGGCCACACTGCCGCCGATCTTGATGGACGAGAGCAGGGGCAGCAATGCCTCCTCGTAATTGGCGTTCAGATAATTCAGGATCATGGGCTTGAGCGAAGCCAAGTCCAGGCTGGCCTCAATGCCCAGTTGGGCCAGCATGGGCTGCAGCCAGGCGACAAATCGTTCCAGCAGTTGGGGAATATGCTCACGCAGCAGCGGTAATTCCTTGACCAGAATGGGTGCCACCAGCAGCAAAAAGCCCAGCAGAGTCAGCAGAAACACCAATTCAACTGCCAATACAGCCAAAAGCCGAGGCAGGCGACCGCCCCAGGCGGCATCCAGCCGGTTGACCAGGGGCGTGAGGGCATAGGCCAATACCGCCGCAGTAACAAACGGCGTCAGCACGGGTGCCAGAAGCCACATGAGCAGGGCCAGGGCAAGGGCAACAGCGCCCCAGGTGGCAGCACTTTTTTGAGCAGGACTCAGAAGCATAGGTCAAGGTAAAGGGCGCTAACCCTTAAAATCAAGTGAAATTCTATCGGCCCCCGGCCTACGGCCCCTTCCCCAATGAGCACATCCCATTCCACCCCCCTTTCCTACAAAGACGCTGGCGTTGATATCGATGCTGGCGACGCATTGGTTGATCGCATCAAACCTTTGGCCAAAAAGACCCTGCGTGAGGGGGTGCTGGCAGGTATCGGTGGCTTTGGCGCCCTGTTTGAAGTACCCAAGCGCTACCAGGAGCCAGTACTGGTCTCGGGCACCGATGGTGTGGGCACCAAGCTCAAACTGGCGTTTGAATGGTCCATGCATGACACCGTTGGTATTGACCTGGTGGCCATGAGCGTCAACGATGTCCTGGTTCAGGGCGCTGAGCCCCTGTTTTTTCTGGACTACTTTGCCTGCGGCAAGCTTGATGTGGAAACCGCCTCGGCAGTTGTGGCTGGCATTGCCAAAGGCTGTGAGCTTTCAGGTTGCGCCCTGATCGGCGGCGAAACTGCCGAGATGCCCGGCATGTACCCGGCCGGCGAATACGATCTGGCGGGCTTCTGCGTAGGTGCTGTTGAAAAGTCAAAGATCCTCACCGGTCAGGCTATCGTGCCGGGTGATGTGGTGCTCGGACTTGCTTCAAGCGGCGTGCACTCCAACGGTTTCTCGCTGGTGCGCAAATGTATCGAGCGGGCAGGTGACTCGGCCCCCCCTTTGCTGGATGGCCAGCCGTTCAGGCAAGCCGTCATGGCGCCAACCCGTCTGTATGTCAAGAATGTATTGGCTGCTCTGGCCAAACACCCGATCAAGGCCTTGGCCCATATCACTGGCGGCGGGTTGCTGGAAAACATACCCCGTGTCTTGCCCGAAGGCACCGCCGCTCATTTGAAAAAAGGAAGCTGGCCTCAAAGCGAGCTGTTTGCCTGGCTGCAAAAAACCGCTGGCATTGACGACCATGAGATGAACCGAACCTTCAACAATGGCATCGGCATGGTTGTTGTCATCGATGGCACTAACGCTGCCGCCCTTGCCAAGACCCTTGCTGATCTTGGTGAGCAGGTCTTTGAAATCGGTGTCATCGCCAGCAGAGGACAAGGCGCACCCGTCGTCATTGCCTAATCCGGCCAGGCCAAAGCATGGCCCCCAATCAATCCGCTCCCCATCGCCTGCCCCGAAGTATCTGGGCGCTGGGATTTGTCAGCCTCTTGATGGACATCTCCTCCGAGATGATCCACAGCCTGTTGCCAGTTTTTCTGGTCACCGGTCTGGGCGCAAGCATGCTGATGGTGGGTTTGCTGGAGGGACTGGCCGAGGCCACGGCGCTGGTCATCAAGGTCTTTTCTGGCGCTCTGAGTGACTGGTGGGGACGGCGCAAACCCCTGGCCGTTTTGGGCTACAGCCTGGGCGCATTCTCCAAGCCCTTGTTCGCCCTTGCCACATCGGTGGAGCCGGTGGTGACAGCCCGGCTTCTTGATCGGGTCGGCAAAGGCATTCGGGGTGCGCCCCGGGATGCCCTGGTGGCCGATATTGCACCACCGGCACTTCGAGGTGCAGCGTTTGGTCTGCGTCAGTCTCTGGATACCGTTGGGGCCTTTCTCGGCCCACTGATCGCCATGGGGCTGATGCTGGCCTGGTCGAATGATTTCCAGGCAGTTTTCTGGGTGGCTGTCATCCCCGCCGCCCTCTGCGTGATCCTGCTGGTGATCGGGGTGCAGGAACCGGATCGCACCCACAGCGGGCCGCGCATCAACCCGATTCAGCGAGAAAATCTACGTCGGTTGAGCGCAGTCTACTGGTCAGTGGTGGGCGTGGGTGCAGTCTTCACCCTGGCTCGATTCTCTGAGGCTTTCTTGGTATTGCGTGCGCAAGAGGGCGGGCTGGGATTGGCCTGGGTCCCGCTGGTTCTGATTGCAATGAACCTTGTCTATGCCCTTGGCGCCTACCCCTTTGGGAAATTGGCTGACCAAACCAACCACCGCACCCTTCTGGTCTGGGGGCTGCTGCTGCTGATTGGCGCCGACTTATTGCTGGCCATCAGCAATCAAGGCCTCTGGCTTTGGGGCGGCATCGTCCTGTGGGGACTGCACATGGCGATGACTCAGGGTTTGCTGGCCACCATGGTGGCCGCGACAGCACCCGTCGAACTGCGCGGCACTGCCTTTGGCATGTTCAATCTGGTCAGCGGTGTGGCATTGCTGCTGGCCAGCGCATTGGCTGGGCTGCTTTGGGACCAGTATGGCGCCAGCACCTCGTTCTTGGCTGGGGCGGCATTCAGCCTGGCAGCCCTCCTGTTGCTTTTGCGGCGTTGATTGCTTTGGTTTGACGTCGGCTTTTAGTAACTTTTTAGTAAGTTTGGCGCCAGT
>JAFMFB010000029.1 GCA_017856435.1 Burkholderiaceae bacterium | reverse complement strand
GCGCTGGCGGCTGACAAGGCCGCTGCAGAAGCCAAAGTTGCTGAACTCAAGGCAGCCAATGCTGCAGCCGCTGACCTGGCTGCTGCCGAGAAAGCGCTGGCTGACTTGCCCAAGGATGCTGCGGCTGCCAAAGCAGCCTGGACCAAAGCCAAAGCCGGTGCAGACACCAAGGCCAAACCTCTGAACGGTATGCCACCGCATGCCAATCAGTTTGCTGGCGACCCCAATGGGGACGCTGCAGCGCAGAAAGCCTACGATGTCTCCCGTCGCAACTTCCTGGCGCTGATCTTCTGCCTGATGGTGGGTACCGCTGCCTTGCCACACATTCTGATGCGCTACTACACGACACCCAGTGTGAAAGAGGCGCGTGAGTCGGTGGCCTGGTCGCTGTTCTTCATCTTCCTGCTTTACTTCACCGCTCCTGCCCTGGCGGTGCTGGTCAAGTACGAGGTACTCACGGTGCTGATTGGCACGCCATTTGACAAGCTACCCGAGTGGATTGCAGCCTGGAACAAGGTGGATCCGGGCCTGTTGTCGGTTACCGACATCAACAAGGACGGTATCCTGCAGTTGAACGAGATGAGCATCGGGGGTGACATCATTGTGCTGGCTACGCCGGCGATTGGTGGCCTGCCCTATGTGATCTCTGGCCTGGTGGCTGCCGGTGGCCTGGCGGCTGCGCTGTCCACTGCCGATGGCCTGCTGCTGACCATTGCCAATGCCTTGAGCCATGACCTCTACTACAAGATGATTGACCCCAATGCCTCCACCGGGCGGCGTGTCTCGATCTCCAAGGCGATACTGCTGGTTGTTGCTCTGGCAGCTGCCTATGTCGCTGCTCAGAAGCCAGCTGACATTTTGTTCCTGGTGTCGGCAGCCTTCTCCTTTGCGGCGGCCGCGTTCTTCCCGGCCTTGGTCATCGGTATCTTCTGGAAGCGCGCTACCGGCATCGCTGCCTCTCTGGGCATGATTGCGGGTCTGGGCACGACCTTCTACTACATGGCCACCACCCAGCCTTGGCTGCGCGGGATCTTTGGCGTGACTTCACCTGTGCAACTGTGGTGGGACATCCAGCCGATTTCTGCCGGCCTCTTTGGCGTGCCGGTTGGTATCGCGGTGATCATCCTGGTCAGCCTGGTGACACCAGCGCCAAGCCAGAAGATTCAGGATCTGGTTGACCATGTGCGTTACCCCAACCTCAAGGCCACCTGAAACGGTTAGATAAAACCTTTTGAATCAGCCCGGCAATTTCGATTGCCGGGCTTTTTTTATTTCGGCTAAGCTTGCATCAGGCAATACCGCAAAGCGAGATCCATGAATCTGCCCCAGGCCAGCCATACCCCTCGAAGCCAAGTGCCCTCTGGCAGTCTGCTGACAAACCTGCGTCAGGAACTGATGCGTTTCATGCCGTTTGCCCAGATGGCCCACGATGACATTGATTTTTTTCTGACCCGCGTCGAGCAGCACTACTACGCACCCGGCGAGATGATTGTGCAGCCCAGCAGCGGCGCGGTGCAGTCGCTGCTCCTGATCCGTCAAGGTGCGGTAACCGGCAAACATGGCCTGGCCGATCTCTCTGGCGGTGCTTTTGAGTTTGAAGCGGGTGACATGTTTCCCATCAGCGCAGCCATGGCCCGCCGCGCAGTGACTGCCAGTTATGAAGCTGTGGGTGACACTTTTGTTCTGGCCTTGCCCGTTCAAGTCATGGACGAACTGGCCCAGCGCAGTGCGCCTTTTGCCGATTTCCTCAACCGCCGTGTGTTGACCTTTCTGGAGCTTTCCAGGCAGGCGGTGCAGGTTGCCTATTCATCCCAGACGCTGGCTGAACAATCGCTCGAGACCCGTCTGGGCAAGTTGGCGCGCAAGGAGCCAGTGACCTGCCGGCCTGAAACCCCTTTGCGGGAAGCTCTGACGGTCATGCATGAGCGCCGTATCGGCTCCATGTTGGTGACCAGCCAGCAGGGCGAGCCACTGGGCATTCTCTCTAGGGATGACATCCTGGGGCGTATCACCCTGCAAGGCGTTGGACTGGACACCCCGATCCAACAGGTAATGGTGCAACCAGTGCACACCTTGACCGATGAGCATACGGCCGAAGACGCGGCCTTGCTGATGAGCCGCCATGCGATCCGGCATGTGCCCATCACCCGGGACGGGGTTGTGACTGGCATTGTCTCGGAGCGGGATCTGTTTGCCATGCAACGCATGAGCCTGAAGCAGGTCAGCTCGGCCCTGCGGGGTGCCCTGGATGTGCCGTCCTTGCAAGCCGGAGCCCAGGAAATACGTCGATTTGCCCGAAATCTGCTTAGCCAGGGCGTGCAGGCCCGACAGCTGACTGCGCTGATTAGCCACCTCAATGATGTGCTGACTGAGCGTTTGCTGGAATTGAAAGCCAAGGAGCATGGCATTGATATCAGCCAATTGTGCTGGTTGGCCCTTGGGTCAGAAGGTCGCAGTGAGCAGACGATTTCAACCGATCAGGACAATGCCCTGATCCTGCCCGATGACATCCTGCCCGAACAACGTGCGCGGGTGCTTGAATTTGCGCAAGATGTCAACCAGGCACTGGACGCTTGTGGGTATCCCCTATGCAAGGGCGGCATCATGGCGGGCAATCCGGCCTGTTGTCTGACCCTCAGGCAATGGCGGGAACGGTTCATGCACTGGATCGAGCATGGTGCGCCACAGGATCTTCTCAACGCCAGCATCTACTTTGACTTTAGAGCCCTGGCAGGCAATTCGAAATTGGCCCAGAGTCTGCGCAGCGAGGTGGGACGCCTGGGTCAGGGCACGCCCCGTTTTCTCAAGCAGCTGGCGCTCAACGCCCTGACCCGCGTCGCGCCCCTGAACTGGGTGGGGGCGATTGCCACGGATGAACAGGGCGGCATTGATCTGAAGCTGCAAGGTTCGGCCATCTTTGTGGACGCAGCGCGCCTTTACGCTCTGGCGCATGGGGTGACAGCCACGGCTACCCGGGATCGCCTGGTCGCTGTGGGCCCCCTGATGGGACAGGCGCCCGCTGAATATGAGGCCTGGGCCACCGGGTTTGAGTTCCTGCAGATGTTGCGGCTGCAGATTCAGCTGCGTTCAGAGGTCGCGCCCGAACAGGCCAACCATATCCGGGTGGAGCAACTCAACGACATTGACCGCCGCATTCTCAAGGAGACCTTCCGGGTGGCCCGATCGTTGCAGCAAAGGCTGCAGCTGGACTACGAGAGGTAGGGCGCAGGGATGCTGGGCTGGCTGAGCAGACTGAGCGGGCTCTGGGGGCAAAAGTTTGCGGTTGATGAAGCGCGCTGGGTCATGCTGGATGTGGAAACCAGCGGCCTGGATCCGGGCCGCGATCGGCTGCTGGCGATTGCTGCCATTGCCATGCGGGTCGATTGGAGGGCAGGCGCTCTGCATCTGCAACCGGGCGACAGCTTTGAGGTCGTCCTGCAGCAGGAAACCGTCACCGCGGATAAGGACAATATTCTTCTGCACGGCATTGGCGTTCAGCGCCAGCGGGAAGGACTGATTCCAGAGCAGGCCTTGCAGGCCTTTGCCGAATTTGTCGGCAACGCACCCCTGCTGGCCTTTCACGCAGCCTTTGACCGGGCCTTGATTGAGAGGCATCTGCACCAGTACCAACAACCCAGGTTAGCCAACCCATGGCTGGATATTGAGCATCTTTGTGCGGTTACCTACCAGGGGGTGAGGGCCCGATCCCTGGATGAGTGGATGGCTCATTTTGGTATTCAGTGTGTGGCCCGCCACCAGGCAGCCGCCGATACTTGGGCTGAATGCGAGTTGTTGCAGCGAATCTGGCCTCGGGTTGCCGCCCAGTGCCATAGCTGGGCCGAAGTTGTGCGGCTGGCAGGCCATCAGCGCTGGATCGCTCGCTAGCAAGACTCTGACTCGGGCGGGGTTGCAAGGGGTATAATGCCGGGTTTCGCCTTGCCGCACCCGTGTAGACGCCCGGGGCGGCTTTACCCCTCGCCGCTGGCGGGATTATCCACAAGGAGTGTCAATGCGTCATTACGAAATTATTTTGATGATCCATCCGGATCAAAGCGAGCAGGTGCCTGCCATGCTCGAGCGCTACAAGGGAATGATCACTGCCGGCAGTGGCAAGGTGCACCGGGTCGAAGACTGGGGCCGACGTCAGCTGTCTTACATGATCAACAAGATGGCCAAGGCGCACTATATTTGCCTGAACATTGAAGCTGATCAGGCCGTGATGGGCGAACTCGAACACGCCTTCAAGTTCAACGATGCGGTTTTGCGTCACCTCACCGTGCAGAAGAAAAAGGCAGAGACCGGCCCTTCATCGATGATGAAGGCTGTCGAGCGCGAGGATGCCCGTAAAGCCCAGCAAGCCGAATACCAGGCCTGATTGACTTTGCCGGTGAGTGACTAAAACCCATAACCAACTCGACCTGAGCGCTGCAATCATCAAGGCAAACGCCTTGCGATTTACGCCAGCAGGACTGCCAGCTCTGGATTTTCACCTCGAACATGAGGCCAGTCTTGAAGAGGCGGGACAAATCAGGTTGGTGCGGGCCAGTACCAAGGCGGTAGCCTTCGGAGCACTGGCAGAAAGTCTGGCTCGACAGGCCATTGGCAGTGTCTGGCACTTTAGAGGGTTTGTGGCTTCACCCCGCAATTCCAACAGTCTGGTGTTTCATGTTCAGGAATTTAGTAAAGACTAGTTTTCAAGGAGGCCACCATGGCCACGTTCAAGAAATTTAACAAAGACAAGCGCCCCAAGCGCAACACACAATCCCTGCTGTTCAAGCGCAAGCGTTTTTGCCGCTTCACAGTCGCCGGGGTCGAGGAAATTGATTACAAGGACATCGATACTCTGCGTGATTTCATTGCCGAAAACGGCAAGATCATCCCGGCTCGTCTGACCGGTACGCGCGCGATTTACCAGCGCCAGCTCAACACCGCGATCAAACGCGCCCGCTTTCTGGCTCTGCTGCCCTACAGCGACCAGCACAAAATTTAAGGAGTCGACATCATGCAAATCATTCTGCTGGAAAAGGTGATCAACCTTGGCAATCTGGGTGATGTCGTCAAGGTCAAGGATGGCTACGCGCGCAACTTTCTGATTCCTTCCGGTCGTGCCCGGCGTGCCACCGAGGCCGCCAAGGCCGAGTTCGAGGCCAAGCGAGTTGAACTTGAAAAAGCCGCGGCTGTCAAACTCGCAGAAGCTCAGACCTTGGGCGAGAAGCTGGCCGGTAGTACCGTCAAGCTGACCCAAAAGGCTGGTGTGGACGGGCGCTTGTTTGGCTCAGTGACCAACCACGACATAGCTGAGGAACTGGCCAAGAGCGGTTTCAAGATTAGCAAGGCCCAGGTTCGCATGCCCAACGGCCCGATCAAGATGGTGGGTGACAGCACAATCAGCGTTGCTTTGCACACGGATGTGGTTGTAGAAATCAACGTCTCGGTGTACGGCGAAACCGCCTGATCGGCTAGGCTTAAACAACAAGCCGCCAGGCCTGGGCTCTGGCGGCTTTTTTGTCACTGACAGTTAAAACCGCACAGCCTATTCACAACTTGTGTCAAGGTTGTCCACAGACTTTTCCCTCGACGGCAGGGCTGTGCCGGCGTAATATCTGGCCCAGAGAAATTCAATTCAATGTCAGCCGTTTTTAATACCCTGGAAGATGAATTTGGTGCCGACCGGCAGGTTGCGCAGCTACGGGTGCCCCCCCATTCCATTGAGGCGGAGTCCAGTGTTCTGGGCGGCTTGTTGCTGGACAATGCGGCTTGGGATCGGGTCAATGACCTGTTGGCAGAAGATGACTTCTACCGTTATGAGCACCGACTGATTTATGCAGCCATGGCCGCCCTGATCAACGCCAGCAAGCCTGCCGATGTGATCACAGTCCATGAGCAGTTGCAGCATCAGGGCAAGGGCGACGAAGTGGGGGGATTGGTCTATCTGAATGGGCTGGCGCAGTATGTTCCGAGCGCGGGCAACATCCGACGTTACGCAGAGATCGTTCGCGAGCGGGCCATCTTGCGCAAGCTGGTGAAGGCCAGTGATGAGATTGCCGGCAATGCCTTCAATCCGCAGGGCAGGGCGGTGGCCACTATCCTGGATGAATCCGAGCAAAAGATCTTCAATATCGGTGAAGAGGGTTCGCGCCTGAAGCGTGGCTTTCAGTCCATGGACGGCCTGGTGGTGGAGTTGCTCGATCGGGTACAGCAGATGGCTGACAACCCCAACGACATCACCGGCGTGCCCACCGGCTTTTATGATCTGGACCGCATGACATCTGGTCTGCAGGCGGGGGATCTGGTGGTGCTGGCGGCCCGCCCCTCCATGGGCAAGACAGCGCTGGCCATCAATATTGCAGAACATGTGGCTCTCAACGAGGGCCTGCCGGTGGCGGTGTTTTCCATGGAAATGGGGGCGGCACAACTTGCCGTGCGGGTGGTGGGCTCGATCGGCCGGATTGATCAGGGCCATCTGCGGACCGGAAAACTGACCGACGAGGAGTGGCCGCGCCTGACCGAAGCCATCGAGAAATTACGCAATATTTCCCTGCACATTGATGAAACCGCCGGACTGACCTCCAGCGAACTGCGGGCCAATGCGCGACGGCTGGCGCGCCAGTGCGGCAAGCTTGGTCTGATTGTGGTGGACTACCTGCAACTGATGAGCGGCTCCTCTGGTGCGGCTGAGGAAAACCGGGCTACCGAACTGGGCGAAATATCTCGGGGTCTGAAAATGCTGGCCAAGGAACTCGGGTGCCCGGTGATCGCCTTGTCACAGCTTAACCGGGGCGTGGAGACCCGTACCGACAAACGCCCGATGATGAGCGATCTGCGCGAGTCTGGGGCAATTGAACAGGATGCCGACATCATCATGTTTATCTACCGCGATGAGTACTACACCAAGGACGCCTGCAAGGAGCCTGGTGTAGCCGAGATCATCATTGCCAAGCAGCGAAATGGCCCCACCGGGGCAGTCAAGCTGGCGTTTCTAAAGCAACTTACCCGGTTTGAGAGCCTGGCCGCCAATTATGGCGGCGGTGATTTCTAAGCTGTGAGCATGGCTGAGGCTGCTCAGAAATTCTGACCCAGCCGAAACTTCTCCGCTGTGCCAGTCCCAAAGACAGCCGTTTTATCCAGTAACTTAGAGCACTTCGCTGGCAAAGTCGGCCAGTCGTGAGCGCTCCCCACGTGCCAGGGTGATGTGGCCGCCATGCGGCCAGCCCTTGAAGCGATCCACCGCGAAGGTCAGACCCGATGAGCCCTCAGTCAGATAGGGTGTGTCAATCTGAGCCAGATTGCCCATGCAGATGATCTTGGTACCAGGGCCCGCCCGCGTGATCAAGGTCTTCATCTGTTTGGGAGTGAGATTCTGCGCCTCATCGATGATGACGTACTTGTTCAGGAAGGTGCGCCCGCGCATGAAATTCATGCTCTTGATCTTGATTCGGCTGCGAATGAGTTCGGTGGTAGCAGCACGCCCCCACTCGCCAGCGCTGGTGTCGGTTTTGGAGAGCACTTCAAGATTGTCATCGAGAGCGCCCATCCAGGGTCCCATCTTTTCTTCCTCGGTGCCAGGCAGAAAACCAATGTCCTCGCCCACGTTCACCGTGGCGCGGGTGACGATGATTTCTGTGTAACGCCGGTCATCCAGCACCTGGGTTAATCCCGCAGCCAGAGCCATCAGCGTTTTGCCGGTGCCAGCCGTACCGGTCAGGGAGACAAAATCAACTTCGGGGTCCATCAGCAGGTTCATGGCGAAATTCTGCTCACGATTGCGCATGGTCACACCCCAGACCGCATTCTTGAGGTGGGTGTAATCCTTGAGGGTGCGCAAGACCGCAGTTCGACCGCGTATTTCGGTGACCCGGGCATAGAGATTGGGCTCCCCCGGTGACTCGAAGAAAACAAACTGATTGATCATCAGGCTGTCAACCACAGGACCGCTGATGCGGTAGAAGGTGTGGGGGCCCTGCTGCCAGCTCTCAACCGCCTGGTCGTCCTTGTTCCAGAAATCGACCGGCAGGGCGAGCGAACCTGAATAGAGAATATCCCCGTCTTCCAAGGCTTTGTCATTCTGATAATCCTCGGCGGGTAGACCCAGCGCGCGGGCTTTGACACGAATGTTGATGTCCTTGGAAACCAGTACCACTTCACGCGGGGCGTGCAGTTTGCGCAGGGCTTCCACCACGCCAAGGATCTGGTTGTCAGCCCTGCCCAGGGGAAGGCTTTCGGGCAGCACATAGTTCAGGGGCTGGGTCTGGAAAAACAGCTTGCCATTGCACTGGGTATGCCCAGTGCTGTCGAGTTCTAGCCCAGTCGCGATATCACCGCGGTGCAGGGCCACCAGTGCATCCAACATGCGACTGGTCTGACGGACATTACGAGCAACCTCGGTCATTCCCCGTTTGTGGTTGTCCAGTTCCTCCAGAACAATCATCGGCAGGTAAATGTCATGTTCCTCAAAACGAAACAGACACATGGGGTCGTGCATCAGCACATTGGTGTCCAGGACAAACAGCTTGCTAGGACCGATGACCTTTTTGCGTCGGGCCGGCGCAGACTGTGACTTGGCGGTGTTGGCAATTCCTGGGCTGGGCATGACGGATGCTGACTTTGCTGATTTTTGGCGGGCTGAATCGCGCTTGCCGGTTGGAGCGGTCCAATTGGGGCTGGTAACAGGGGGAGCGAGTTTCATGTCAGCCAGCTTGGGCTTGGCTAACTTCTCAGGTGCGTTGATCGGGTCGGCCTGGGCAAGGTTGTCGCTGCTGCGACGCTTGCGCTGAGGGGTTGAAAACGCTTCTGGAGATAAGTGGGTTGCTCGCTTGGAGGGCGCTGGAGGCAATGGAGGCATATAGGTTCATTATGCATGAGCATCAAGACCAGACAGTCAAATCTTGAAAATGACAAGGGCCGCTTGCAGGCGGCCCAAAAAAAAGGAGCGGGGGCCAATTAAGCGGCAGCTTTTTCTGCCTTCTTCAGGGATTTGACGGTTTTGAGTACTTCGTCGACGTGGCCGGGCACCTTCAGGCCGCGCCACTCATGGCGTAGCACGCCATCGGCGCCAAAAAGGAAAGTGCTACGCTCGATGCCCTTGACCTTTTTTCCATACATGATCTTGTTCTTCACTACACCAAACATATGACACATCTTTTCTTCGGTGTCAGCAATCAGCTCGAAGGGGAGATCCAGTTTGGCCTTGAAGTCATCGTGTGATTTCATATTGTCGCGCGAGACCCCGAAAACGGCGGCGCCAGCCTTGACGAAATCCTTGTACTTATCGCGAAACTGCATAGCTTCAGTCGTACATCCCGGCGTGTTGTCCTTAGGGTAGAAGTAAAGGATGAGCACTTGTCCAAGATGAGAGGTATTGGAAACCTTGACCCCGTTGGTGGCCGATGCTTCAAATTCAGGAAGGGGTTTGTTTAGAACGATGGCCATATGTCTGCAAACTCGTGCGTAGGTGCTGAGAAGGTAGGGGTGAAAAGCGAAATGCCTGCTGGATCAATCAGCGTGGCAGCCATTTCGCGAATCCAGAACCTGCTATTTTAATCGAAAACAGTAAGTTCTGCACGGCAGCTGTCAGGCCTTCTCCAGCAACAAAGCCGCCAACACATGGCGGCCTTCACCCGCCAGGATGTTGTAGGTCCGGCAGGCAGCCGCGGTGTCCATGGCCTCGACGCCAATTCGGCTGGCTGCCAACAAGGCCAACCATTCCGGGCGGGGTCGGCGCAGATGCTGGCCACTGCCAAAAAGTATCAATTCAGGCTTGAAGCCAGCCAACTGGTTGAAGTGATCCTGTCCCAGGTCGGAAAAAAGCTGACAGGCCCAATCCATGCGCTCGCCATGGGATCCCAGGACTGTACTTTGGGTGATCTTCTCCCCCCCAAGACTGATCCAGCCGGGACCATATGCGGTAATGGAAAAACTGGCCGGATGGTCTGCATGAAGCTTCATTGGGAAAACCTTGTGGCCGGTTGTCGGCCGAACTGTGGTCAAATTATAGGTTTCGCCCCCAAAATGGGCGCCCCGGAGGGACTTTGAAAGCGATTAAAAAATCTGACAAGTTGGCCAATGTTTGTTACGACATCCGTGGTCCCGTCATGGAGCGGGCCAAGCAGATGGAGGAGGAAGGCCACACCATCATCAAGCTCAATATCGGCAATCTGGCGGTGTTTGGCTTTGAGGCGCCTGAGGAAATCCGTCAGGACATGATTCGCAACCTGCCGGCAGCGGCGGCTTATTCAGACAGCAAGGGTATTTTTGTTGCCCGCAAGGCGGTCATGCAATACACCCAAGAGCAGGGCATCAAGGGCGTGGGCCTGGACGACATCTACCTGGGCAATGGGGCGAGCGAGCTGATCGTGATGGCAACCAACGGCCTGCTCAACGATGGCGATGAGATGCTTCTGCCAGCGCCAGACTACCCGCTCTGGACGGCAGCGGTCAGCCTCTCTGGCGGCACGCCTGTGCACTACCTCTGCGATGAGTCCAACGGCTGGATGCCTAATCTTGATGACATCCGCGCCAAGATAACGCCTCGCACCAAGGGTATTGTGGTGATCAATCCCAACAACCCGACCGGCGCCCTTTACTCGACTGAACTCCTGCTCAACATCGTCCAGATCGCCCGAGAGCACAACCTGGTTCTGATGGCTGACGAGGTGTACGACAAGGTGCTTTATGACGGTGAAAAACACACCGCCATTGGCAGCCTGTCAAACGACGTGCTGACCCTGACCTTCAATTCACTGTCCAAAAGCTACCGCTCCTGCGGCTATCGGGCCGGCTGGATGGTTGTCTCAGGTGACAAGAAGCAGGCCAGAGACTACATCGAAGGTCTGAATATGTTGTCCTCCATGCGGCTGTGTGCCAATGTCCCGGGCCAGTCTGCCATCCAAACTGCCCTGGGCGGTTACCAGACCATCACAGATCTGATTGGCGAGGGCGGGCGCCTGCGCCGCCAGCGCGATCTGGCCTATGAACTGATTACAGCGATTCCAGGGGTGAGTTGCGTCAAGCCCAAGGCCGGCTTGTACATGTTTGTCCGCCTCGATCCGCAGATCTACCCGATTGCCGACGATCAGCAATTCATGCTGGAGATGCTGGAGGAAACGCGGGTTTTGCTGGTGCAGGGCACCGGATTCAATTGGCCGCAGCCAGACCATTTCAGGCTGGTATTCCTGCCCCACGAGGATGACTTGCGCGACGCCATCGGACGCATAGCCAAGTTTCTTGAGGGGTACCGCAGACGCCATGCGGCTAGCTGAAAAAATTGTCGAAACGGCGCCAAGGCGCCATGAGTAAAAAATTGAAATGAAAGCAATACAAGTTGGCCTGTTGGGGATCGGTACCGTGGGTACCGGTACCTTCAATGTGCTCAAGCGAAATCAGGAAGAAATCAAGCGCCGGGCTGGTCGAGGCATCGAGATCACCATGGTGGCAGATCTGGACCAGGAGCGTGCGCGATCGATCGTCGGCTCCGACGTGAAGGTGGTCAAGGATGCGCGGGAGGTCATTGCCAACCCTGACATTGATATCGTGATTGAGCTGATCGGCGGTTATGGCATTGCCAAGACGCTTGTGCTGGAGGCCATCGCCGCGGGCAAGCATGTGGTGACTGCCAACAAGGCCTTGCTGGCTGTTCACGGGACCGAGATTTTTGCTGCTGCCTCCGCCCAGAGGGTGATGGTGGCATTTGAGGCCGCGGTGGCTGGTGGCATTCCCATCATCAAGGCCTTGCGTGAAGGATTGAGTGCCAACCGGATTCAGTGGATTGCCGGGATTATCAACGGCACCACCAACTTTATCCTGTCTGAAATGCGGGACAAGGGGCTTGATTTCTCTGTGGTGCTCAAAGAGGCGCAACGACTGGGCTATGCCGAAGCTGATCCTACCTTTGATATCGAGGGTGTGGACGCTGCCCACAAGGCCACCATCATGAGCGCGATTGCCTATGGAATTCCGGTCCAGTTTGACAAGGCTTATGTCGAAGGTATCACCCACTTGGGAGCGGTGGACATCCGCTATGCCGAGCAGCTGGGCTACCGCATTAAATTACTCGGCATAACCAAGCGAACCAATTTGGGGGTCGAATTGAGGGTCCACCCCAGTCTGATTCCAGCCAAGCGCCTGATTGCCAATGTTGAAGGAGCCATGAACGCCGTGGTGGTTCATGGCGATGCTGTGGGGACTACGCTGTACTACGGCAAAGGGGCTGGCGCTGAGCCTACGGCCAGTGCGGTGATTGCCGATCTCGTTGATGTGGCCCGGCTGCACACTGCCGATCCGCAAAACAGGGTGCCCCATCTGGCGTTCCAACCTGACGCCATGAGCAATTTGTCGGTGCTGCCGATGTCTGAGGTTGTCACTAGCTATTACTTGCGCCTGCGGGTGGTTGATCAAGCGGGCGTGCTGGCCAAGGTGACCGGCATACTGGCCGAAGCTGGAATCAGCATTGATGCCGTGCTGCAGCGTGAGGCCGATGAGGTGGGCGGTGAGGGTTCCACCTCCACCGACCTGGTCATCCTCACCCATGACGCGCGGGAGGGCACCATGAACGACGCCCTGGCACAACTGCAGGCCTTGTCCACGGTGCTGGCGCCGATTGTGCGTATCCGCAAAGAAGAACTGAGCTAAATCCTTCAGGTTCGGGCCGGTCCGCACCGCGAAGCTTTTGAATTATCAAATTGACAGATTTTTGGTTCCAGACCGGCCTGGAGTCCTGACTGGCTATGAAATACCTCAGCACGCGATCTTTTGCGCAAGACCATTCTGAACACAAGCATTTCTGCGAAATTTTGCTGGAAGGGCTGGCGCCCGATGGCGGCCTCTATTTGCCCCAGAATTACCCCAAGATCGACCAGGCAACGTTGACTCGGTGGCGTAGCCTGTCCTATGCCGATCTCGCCTACGAGATCTTGTCCTTGTACATTGATGACATCCCTAGCGAGGATTTGCGCGCCCTGTGCCGCAAGACTTACACGGCCGAGGTATTCGGAACCTCTGCCATTGTTCCCTTGCGCCAACTCGAAACCGGCTTGTACCTGGAGGCCCTCTCCAATGGGCCGACCCTGGCCTTCAAAGACATGGCCATGCAACTGCTGGGCAACCTGTTTGAATATGAATTGGCGCGCCGGGGAGAGCAGCTCAATATTCTGGGCGCCACCTCCGGTGACACCGGCAGTGCGGCTGAGTACGCCATGCGCGGAAAAAAGGGGGTGCGCGTTTTCATGACCAGCCCTCATGGGCGAATGAGCCCCTTCCAGCAGGCGCAGATGTTCAGTCTGCAGGATGCCAACATTCATAACCTGGCGGTGCGGGGCGTATTTGATGATTGCCAGGACATGGTCAAGGCGGTGTCCAACGATCTGGCGTTCAAGCGCAAGTACAAGATTGGCACTGTCAATTCGATCAACTGGGCCCGCCTGGTAGCGCAGGTGGTGTATTACTTTGCCGGCTATTTTCAGGCTACCGAGCACAACGCCCAGAAGGTGAGCTTTTGTGTTCCCTCGGGAAATTTTGGAAATGTCTGTGCCGGTCATGTGGCCCGCATGATGGGCCTGCCCATCGAGCAACTTGTTGTGGCCACCAACGAAAACGATGTACTGGATGAGTTTTTCCGCACCGGCGTCTATCGGGTGCGCGCGAGTGCGGATACACATGAAACCTCCAGCCCGTCCATGGATATTTCCAAAGCGAGCAATTTCGAGCGCTTTGTCTTTGACCTTCTCGACCGCGATGGCCATCGTGTTAAACAGCTTTTTGGCGACCAGCTGGCCCGGCATGGCAGTTTTGATCTGGGCAGTGACCCAGCCTTTGCCAAGGCGAGCTCTCTGTACGGTTTTGTCAGTGGCAAGAGCACCCACGCCGATCGCCTGGCCACCATCCGTGATACCTACCAGCATTTCAACCAGATGATCGACACCCATACCGCCGATGGGCTGAAGGTGGCCCGCGAGCACCTTCGGCGGGGTATTCCAATGATCGTTCTGGAGACGGCTTTGCCGATCAAATTTGCAGCCACAATCGTGGAGGCCTTGGGGGTGGAGCCGATCAGGCCTGAAAAGTTTGTTGGTATCGAAGATTTGCCCAAGCGTGTGACCGTGATCGACCCGGACATCCAAACTGTGAAAAATTACATTTCTGCAAATTGCACATGAGACTGAGATGAAGGTCGTCGCGTTTTCAGGCCATTCCGGCGCTGGCAAAACCACGCTGGTTGAGCGTTTGATTCCAGCGCTGAAATTGCGTGGCCAACGGGTCTCGGTCGTCAAGCACGCCCACCATAAATTTGATATTGACCATCCTGGCAAGGATACCCATCGGCATCGGGAGGCGGGCGCTTTCGAGGTGGTGGTGGCTTCCAATCAACGGCTTGCCTTGATGCGTGAATTCGAGCAAGCTGCCGAGTTGTCGGCGCATCAACTGATCGCTGAGTTGTATGACGGTGTGGACTGGGTTCTGGTCGAGGGCTTCAAGGACAGTGATCTGCTGAAAATTGAAATTTGGCGATCCTCGACCGGCCGGCCCGTGCGTTATTTGGATGACGACTTTGTGGTGGCGATCGCTACCGACAGCCCGGATGAGCTGCCACATGAGACCCAGCGGCCCATTTTGGACCTTGCCGATGTCGATGGGCTGGCCGATTGGTTGCTCAGCAACGCTAACCGGTTTGATTACAGTTTTGAAATGAAGACATGAACAAAGCCAAACCACCGCTCAGACCGCTTGATCAGGCGCTCGCTGAACTGCTGAGCAAGGCCCAGCCATTGAGCGGTCACGATGAGATCACCACCTTTGACGGTGATGGTCGTGTGTTGGCTCAGGACATTGCCTCTGCGTTGCATGTGCCACCCCAGGACAACAGCTCAATGGACGGCTATGCGGTGCGTTGCGCTGACATCGGCTCGACGGGTGTTGTTCTGCGGGTTGCCCAGCGAATTGCGGCCGGGCAGCATGGTCACGCGCTGCATGCTGGAGAAGCGGCCCGGATTTTCACCGGCGCCCCTGTGCCTGAAGGAGCCGATGCGATTGTGATGCAGGAGGATTGCGAGCAGGTGGCGGAATGCCAGGTGCGGGTCAATGCCCCTGCGCGAGAAGGCCAATGGATTCGACGGGCGGGTGAAGATGTGAGCCGTGGGTCTGTGGTGTTGTCGGCTGGAACACGTTTAACGCCAGCCGAACTGGGTTTAGCTGCCAGCATCGGGTTGCCTACTCTGACGGTGGCGCGCCGGCCCCGGGTGGCTCTTTTTTCCACTGGTGACGAACTGGTCATGCCGGGTGATATTGACCCGCTGCAGATGCCTCCAGGCGCCATCTACAACTCGAACCGTTTTTTTCTCCGTGCCTTGCTGCACCGAATGGGTTGCGAGGTGAGCGACTTTGGCATTGTTCCTGACAATCGCCAAGCCACCCTGGAAGCCTTGGGGCAGGCCTCAGTGCAGCATGACCTGATTCTGACCAGTGGTGGGGTGTCGGTGGGCGAAGAAGACCATATCAAACCCGCCGTCCAGGCTCTGGGTGAATTGGACCTGTGGCAAATCGACATCAAGCCCGGCAAGCCCTTTGCCTATGGCAAGCTGCATCGAGAAAACCCTGATTCTGGCCACTGTCACTTTATCGGTCTGCCAGGCAATCCGGTGTCAAGCTATGTGACGTTTCTGGTACTGGTTCGGCCCTTTCTCCTGCGATTACAGGGGGCTCGTCGGATCGAGCCGGTGACCTTTTCCTTGCCAGCGCATTTTGACTGGCCCCGGCCAGACCGGCGTCGCGAATTTCTGCGGGTGCGGCGCAATAGCCGCGGTGGACTTGATCTGTTTGCCAACCAGAGTTCTGGTGTCCTGACCTCAGCGGTCTGGGGCGATGGCCTGGTTGACAATCCTGCCGGAAATCCTATCGCCCACGGCGACAGGGTGAGCTACATCTCTTTTGCTGATTTGATGGCATGAAGGTCACGATTCGTTACTTTGCTTCAATTCGTGAGGGCATTGGCATGGCCCAGGAACCGTTGGAAACCTCGGCGACCACGTTGGCCCAGTTACGCGATGAGTTGATCGCCCGGGGCAATGCACATGCAGCGTCGCTGGCCCGTGGGCGCGCGGTGCGCATGGCACTCAACCAGGTGATGAGCCCGGAAGAAGCTCTCCTTCAGGAGGGCTGTGAAGTGGCCTTTTTCCCGCCGGTTACCGGGGGCTGATCATGCGGGTATCGATTCAGACCGAAGACTTTGATGTGGGGGCTGAAATTGCCGCCCTGCGGGCAAATGACAAGCGCGTGGGGGCAGTCTGCACTTTTGTCGGCACTGTGCGTGACCGCAATGATGGTCAGACGATCAGCACCCTTGAACTGGAGCACTATCCTGGGATGACCGAGAAATCGATCGAGGCCATGATCGATGAAGCTCACAATCGCTTTGACATCTATGCAGCACGAGTCGTTCATCGCATCGGTCTGATGTACCCGCTCGATCAGATTGTGCTGGTAGTCGTAAGTTCAGCCCACCGGGGGCAAAGCTTCCAAGCCTGCGAATTTTTGATGGACTACCTTAAGACCCAGGCGCCGTTCTGGAAAAAGGAAAAGACGCCGGAGGGCGAACGCTGGGTTGATGCGCGGGTCAGTGATGACCAGGCGCTCAAGCGCTGGGGCATCAGCGCCACAAATCTGGGCTAGTTGATCACTGCGCTAAAAAAGCAGTTGCGTTTTTTATATTCTTTGAGGAAATGAACTCATGATGAAACTCAAAATGCCCGATACGACCAACCCCCAGCCTCCGGCCAAGGTCCCGTACAAACGCATTGCCACCGAGGAGGCCTGGGCGCCGCAGGAGATGCTGGACATCTACCAGAAGATCCTCAATCACGCCGATGCCGATGCAGGCTTTCGTGGCTTGATGGGTTTTTACATGAGCAGCCAAAGCGAGCGGGCGCGTCACATCATGCGCTGCCTGACCGATCTGGACCAGGTCCGACTGCAGCATATGGACGAGTCGGGCGTCGATATGGCAGTCATCGCAGTCACATCACCTGGCACTCAGATTATGGACAGGGCCACGGCGGTGTCTTTTGCGCAAAGTGCCAATGACCAACTGGCCGAGGCCGTGCGTCGTCACCCCACCCGTTTTGCCGGCATGATTGCCATCGCACCCCATGACCCGGTTGCTGCCGCCAAGGAGATCGAACGGGGCGTGACCAAACTGGGCATGAACTCGATCATCATCAACTCGCACACCCACGGCGAATACCTCTCCGACAGCAAGTTCTGGGATATTTTTGCCGCCGCCGAGGCGAACGATGCAGCGATCTACCTGCACCCCAATGCCTTGCCCCCGAGCATGCTCAAACCATTTCAGGAATGCGGGCTGGACGGCGCCATCTACGGTTTTGGCATCGAGACCGGCATGCATGCGCTGCGCATCATCACCGCAGGCGTTTTTGACCGCTTTCCCAAGCTGCGCATGGTACTGGGTCACATGGGGGAAGCCCTGCCATTCTGGGCTTACCGGCTGGATTACATGCATGCGGCAACTGTCAAGTCACAACGCTACATGAGTGTCAAGCCGATCAAGCAGCGTCCCAGTGACTACCTGCGCCAGAACTTCTGGATCACCAACAGCGGCGTGGCCTGGGAGCATGCGATCAAGTTTTCCCAGCAGTTTCTGGGTGTCGATCGTGTGATGTACGCGATGGACTACCCTTACCAGTACGCTCCTGATGAAATCAATATCCTGGATGCCATGGACATGACCCTGGCCGACAAGACCAAGTTCTTCCAGACCAATGCCGAGACTGTTTTCAAACTGCGCTGACTAATATTTAAACGAGGAGACAACTATGAAATTCATGCTTCGCCTGGCCACTCTGATGGCGTTCTGTGCCCCTCTTGTGTGGGCCCAAACCTGGCCTAACCAGTCGGTCAAGATTGTGGTGCCATTCACGCCTGGAACAGGCATGGACACCATCGCCCGCACCGTGGCACCCAAGCTGTCAGAGCGGCTTGGCCAGCCGGTGGTGGTCACCAATGTGCCTGGCGCCAGTGGCAATATCGGCGCCGATCAGGTGGCTAAAAGCAACCCGGATGGCTACACCGTGCTGATGGGCGCCAATACCATGTTGATGGCTGCACAGTTGTACAAGAACGTGCCGTTTGATCCGCTCAAGGATTTTTCTCCTGTCTCCATGGCCGCCTGGGGCACCCTGATGCTGGTCAGCAACCCCAAGAGCGGCATTCGCTCCATGAAAGATCTGGTGACCCAGGCCAAGACTCGCCCCGGCAGCATTACTTATGGTTCTCCCGGGGTGGGCACCCCGCACCATATGGCCATGGAACTCTTTAAGGCGCAGACCAACCTGTTCATTCTGCATGTGCCTTACCGGGGATCGGCTGGCTACACCCAGGATCTGCTCTCCGGCGAGATCAATGTGGGCTTTCTGCCGGTCCATGTCGCCCAGGGCCTGGTCAAATCTGGCCGACTCTTGCCCCTCGCGGTGGGCAGCCCGAAACGTCACGCGCTGGCGCCAGAAGTTCCGACGGTAGAAGAGCTTGGCGTTAAAGGCGTGAATGTTGATATGTGGTACGCGTTTTTCCTGCCATCGAAGGCGCAGGACTCGGTAGTCCAAAGATTGAACCGTGAATTTGTCGAGATTCTCAAGTTGCCCGAGGTCAGCGGGATCCTGGGTAAGGCTGGACTCGTTGCGGATTCCTCCTCGCCAGCTGCTCTCAACGAGATCGTCAACAAGGACTTTCCGCGTTGGGGTCAGGTGATTCGAAGCAAGGGCATCACCAGCGAATGAAGATCAACAGCAGCTTGTGATGACAGAAACCAGGAAGACGAAGATTGCCGTCATAGGCGGTGGGGTGGCCGGCCTCGGCTTGGCGCTATCGCTGCAGCAGCGCGGGATGGCCTGCGATGTGTACGAGGCTGTGCCTGAGGTCAAGGAGTTGGGCGTTGGCATCACCTTGCTACCGCATGCCATGCGTGAGCTGGCGGCCTTGGGTGTGCAGGACAAGCTGGAAGCCGCTGGCATTGAAAATCTGGAGAGCGTTTTTTTCAATCGCTTTGGACAGTTCATCTACAAGGAGCCCCGCGGCCGTCATGGTGGCTCACCTTTTCCCGAGGTGGGTATTCACCGGGGCAAGCTGCATCGCATCCTGTTTGATGAAGCGGTGGCCAAGATCGGGCGGGACCGGATACATACTGATCACCGTTGTACGGGCGTCACCCAGGATGAACAAAGTGCCACCGTCCATTTTGTCGATGCGACTGGTACGCCACGCCCCAGCGTTCAGGCCGATATCGTGATTGCCTGTGACGGCGTCAATTCCATCATTCGACGTCAGTTTTATCCCAATGAAAAAGTTGCCTTTGCTGGCATCAACACCTGGCGTGGGGTCACGGTGCACAAACCGATACTGACCGGCAAGAGCTATATGCGGGTTGGCTCGATCCATACCGGCAAGATGGTGATTTATCCGATTGTCGACAACGTGGATGGCCAGGGCAACCAGCTGATCAACTGGATGGCTGAAATCCAGCGCGCTGGTGAGTCCATGAACGACTGGAATCGCCCGGGTAACAAAGCTGATTTCGAAGCCATCTTTGCTGAATGGAAATTCGACTGGCTGAACGTGCCCGACTTGATCGCCAATGCAAGCCAGATTCTGGAATACCCGATGGTGGACAAGGACCCGGTGCCGCGCTGGACTTTTGGCCGAGTCACCCTGATGGGCGATGCTGCCCATCCGATGTACCCCCGAGGCTCGAACGGCTCGGCGCAGGGGATGATTGACGCGCGTACGCTGGCTGAGTTACTTGCCACCACCTCAGACCCCTTGGCTGCGCTGCAAGCCTACGAACAGGCCCGGGTCGAGCCAACCGCCAGGGTGGTTCGCACCAACCGCAGTACGCCGCCCGACTTCATCAATATCAAGGTCGATGAACTCACCGGGGGCAAGCCCTTCAGGCATATCGATGATGTGATCAGCCAGGAGGAACTCAGGCAGATTTCAGAGAACTACAAACGGATTGCTGGTTTTTCGGTCGAGGCGCTGAGGGCTGGCTGATCAGGCCACAGGGGTGCGGACTTTGCGCGGGGGCCATAGCGCCAGACTGGCGGCCAGACCCAGCTGTGCGACTGCCAACAGCATCGAAGCATCCAGAGTTCTCTGGTCTGCTACCCAGCCCGCAAGCACTGGGCCAATGGCCTGGCCGATTGCAAACAACACGGTGTAAAGAATCATTCCCTGCGCCCACTGATTTGATGGCATGGACTGACGGATCACACCGGATACGGCCGCAGGGGCAATGAAGATGCTGGCGCCGAAAAAAACCGCCGACAACAGAACCGGGACTTGATGTGCAGAGATGACTGGCAACAAGGTGCCCAGCAACATGGCCATGCCGCTGGCCGACAGAATCAATGCTGGCGGCCAGGTATCTAGTGCCCGTCGCCAGGCAAAAGGCGAGAAGGCGGCCGATGCGCCCAGCGTCAACCAGACCAGGGTGCCGAATTGCCAGGACATCTTCTGCGCGCCAACCCAGGCAAAAATGAAAGTCATGTAGACAATGTAGCCACAGGCCACCAGGAAATATGAGAGCAGGCTTGGCCACAGTCCGCGCAATTCCAGCGCGGCTGAGGACGCTTCATTGGCACGGCCGCCAATTTTTAGAGCTTCCCGCACTGGCCAGATGCAGGCCAGCGCTGCCAGCAAGCCAAGGGTCAGCCAGGCCAGGGGCCAGCCGGAACTCCCGGTCATGGCCAGCAATGGACCGATGGTCAAACCGGCCGCGGCGATCCCAATGCCGCCACCCGCAAAAAACATCCCGGTGGCGGTGCCTCGAAGTTTGGGCGCATCCTGGTAACGCGCAGCAACCAGTGCCCCACCACAGGCAAAGGCCCAGGCGGTGCCTACACCTGAGGCGATACGGGTCAGGCTAAGCCAGAGGTGATCGGCTCGTAGACCCGTCAGCACCAGGGGAGCCACGATCAGCACAAGGCCGAGGATGAACAACTGGCTGGGCCGAAATCGCCTGAGCAGGATGTAAGCACTGATGGCGCCCAGGACATAACCCAGTGCGTTGGCGGTTCCCAGCCAGCCCGCTTCAGCGTAGGTCCAGCGCAAGTCCTCGCGCATAGCCGGGAGCACCAGGGCATAGGCAAAGCGGGCCAGGCCGTTGCCGGCAGCCACGCTCAAACCCAGACCGAAGGCTGGCCACAGCGAGGTGGGCGGATCATGGGTTGCTGTCATGAAGGAGGGAGGTGCAGTAAGAGTCTATAACCGGGATGGCTGACTTATGCCAAAGGAAACGTACTTTCAAGAAACAATCGGCCGTAAGGGATGGCTGAGGGATCTGACAGTCAAGTCAGTCAGTATTTTGATATCCATCAAGGCCAGATTGTCCATCAGGTCTTGAAAATCACCTGTCGTTCCCCCATGTTGAAGTCAATCGGAGGTTTACATGCGGATTGAAAAACTCACAAGCAAGTTCCAGGAAGCTTTGGCCGAGGCGCAAAGCATTGCGCTGGCTGGCGACCATGCCTACATTGAGCCAGCGCATCTGTTGCTGGCCATGCTACAGCAGCAAGATGGCCCCAAAGCCCTGCTGCAGCGCGCTGGCGTGAATGTCTCCGGCTTGCAAACCGGCGCTGAGGAGGTCGTCAAGAAACTGCCGCAGGTACAAGGACAGGAACAGGTGCAGGTTGGCCGTGAGCTGGTGGGCCTGCTGCAGGCCGCAGAAAAAGAGGCCATCAAGCGGGGCGATCAGTATGTTGCCAGTGAACTCTTTTTTCTGGCTGTGGCAGACAGCAAGCACGATGTCGGTCGTCTGGCCAAAGCCAATGGCCTCACACGCAGCATTTTGGAGGCAGCAATCCAGGCCGTGCGTGGGGGACAGAAAGTTGATAACCCGCAAGCCGAAGAGCAACGTGAAGCTCTGAAAAAATATACGCTTGATCTGACCGAACGAGCCCGCTCCGGCAAGCTTGACCCGGTGATTGGTCGCGATGACGAGATCCGGCGCGCGATTCAGGTCTTGCAACGCCGCAGCAAGAACAACCCGGTTCTGATTGGTGAGCCTGGGGTGGGCAAGACGGCCATCGTCGAAGGTTTGGCGCAACGAATTGTCAATGGTGAAGTGCCCGAAACCTTGCGCGACAAGAAGGTGCTGGTGCTGGACATGGCAGGTTTGCTGGCCGGTGCCAAGTACCGCGGCGAGTTCGAGGAGCGGCTCAAGTCTGTGCTCAAGGAGGTGGCGCAGGACGAGGGACGCATCATCCTCTTCATCGATGAAATCCACACCATGGTGGGGGCTGGCAAGGCTGAGGGGGCCATTGACGCGGGCAATATGCTCAAGCCGGCTCTGGCGCGCGGTGAACTGCACTGCATTGGCGCCACCACGCTGGACGAATACCGCAAATACATCGAAAAGGACGCTGCTCTGGAGCGCCGTTTCCAGAAGGTGCTGGTGGAAGAACCCACAGTTGAGCAGACCATCGCCATCCTGCGCGGCCTGCAGGAAAAGTATGAGGTCCACCATGGGGTGGACATCACCGACCCGGCCATCGTGGCTGCGGCTGAACTGAGCCACCGCTACATCACAGACCGCTTCTTGCCGGACAAGGCCATCGACCTGATCGACGAAGCGGCGGCCAAGATCAAGATTGAAATTGATTCCAAGCCCGAGGTGATGGACAAGCTGGATCGGCGCATGATCCAACTCAAGATCGAGCGCGAGGCCATGAAGAAGGAAAAGGACGAGGCTTCCCAAAAACGGCTTGCCCTGATCGAGGAAGAGATTGCCAAGTTGCAAAAAGAAATTGCCGATTACGAGGAAATCTGGAAGTCCGAAAAAGCGCAGGCTCAGGGCAGCGCCCATGTGCGCGAAGACATCGAGAAGCTCAAATCGCAGATCGCCGAACTGACCCGCAAAGGTGACTTTGCCAAGGTCTCCGAGTTGCAGTACGGCAAACTGCCAGAACTGGAAAAGCAGTTGAAGGAAGCGCAGGCCAAGGAGGAATCCGGAGGCGGCACATCAGGCCCCAAGCTGCTTCGCACCCAGGTCGGGGCAGAAGAAATTGCCGAAGTCGTGTCCCGAGCCACCGGGATTCCTGTGGCAAAGATGATGCAGGGTGAGAAAGACAAACTCCTGCAAATGGAGACGAAGCTGCATGAGCGCGTGGTGGGTCAGGATGAAGCCATTTCAGCGGTGGCCAACGCCATCCGCCGTTCTCGTTCAGGCTTGAGCGATCCCAACCGACCGACCGGCTCCTTCCTGTTCCTCGGCCCCACCGGCGTGGGCAAAACCGAACTCTGCAAGGCATTGGCCGGTTTCCTGTTTGACAGCGTGGATCATCTGGTGCGCATTGACATGAGCGAATTCATGGAGAAGCACTCGGTGGCCCGGCTCATCGGCGCGCCTCCCGGGTATGTGGGCTATGAAGAGGGGGGCTATCTGACCGAAGCGGTGCGGCGCAAGCCTTACAGCGTGCTCCTGCTTGACGAGGTTGAAAAGGCGCATCCGGATGTTTTCAATGTACTGCTGCAAGTGCTCGATGACGGACGACTGACCGACGGCCAGGGCCGTACAGTCGACTTCAAGAACACCGTGATTGTGATGACCAGCAATATCGGCAGTCACCTGATTCAGAGCATGGTTGGTCAGGGCTATGACGAGATCAAGGACGCGGTCTGGGGTGAACTGAAAAACCATTTCCGTCCCGAGTTCTTGAACCGAATCGATGAGACGGTGGTCTTCCATGGCCTGGATGCCGAGCACATCGCCAGCATTGCCAAGATCCAACTGCAGCAATTGCAGGAGCGCCTGGCCAGAATGGAATTAAGTCTCAAGGTGTCTGACAAGGCGCTGGCCGAACTGGCCAAGGTGGGCTTTGATCCGGTGTTTGGTGCACGACCCTTGAAACGCGCGATCCAGCAGCGTATTGAGAACCCTCTGTCCAAGCTCTTGCTTGAGGGTAAGTTTGTTGCCAAGGACAGCATTGGGGTGGATGTTGATCCGATCAATGCGCCAGGCCAGTTCGGCTTTGTCCGGGTCTGATCAGACTCACCGATAAAGCTTGCCAGGGCCAAGCCGACCCGGGTGTGATTGGGGTCGGTCAATTTCGGTGATACTTGTTCGACAAGTATTCAGGCACGGCTGAACATGAACCATCAACAAGCAACTGAGGCTGCCCGGCTGATTTGGCAGCTCTGGCAGTCAGGCAAGGTTATCGACAATTTACCGCCTGACTGTCGTCCCCAGTCCCGCGCGCAAGGGTATGAAGCACAGTCACAACTGACGTCCGTCTCTGGCCGCCGGCTGATGGGCTGGAAAATCGCGGCCACCAGCACGGTCGGTCAAGCCCATATCAATGTCAGCGGACCCATTGCCGGCCGAATTTTTGAAGGGCAGGTTTTCCCGGTAGGGGCCACGGTGCCTTCGGCTGGCAACCGGATGCGGGTGGCAGAGCCCGAGATGGCGTTTGTTCTGGGCACTCCACTGCACCCTCGTGCCATTCCCTACGAGATAGATGAAGTCATGGCGGCGGTGGCCTCTGTACATCCCTCACTGGAAATGCCGGATTCCCGTTTTGCCGAGTTCACTCAGGCGGGGGAGGCGCAACTGCTGGCCGATAATTCCTGTGCCCATCACTTCATCCTGGGGGCGGCAGCCCAGCAGAGTTGGCGTGAAATTGATCTGAGTCGTCATCCGGTGCGTGCTCAGGTGACACGGGCAAACACTCAGACCTGGTACCGTGAGGGCCGAGGTGATGCCGTGTTGGGTGACCCGCGTATTGCGCTGGCCTGGCTGGTCAATGAACTCACCTCGATGGGGATCATCCTGCAGCCTGGTCAGTTCATTACCACCGGCACCTGCATGACCCCTCTTGAAATTCAGCCAGGCGATACCGTCGAGGCCGACTTTGGTGTTCTGGGTCGGGTGTCCATGCGTTTTGGAGCGTGAACTGATGCATGCTGGGCCAGCCGTGGTAATTTTTTGAAGGACTCGATATGAGCACACGCATTTACACCCACCAAGCCTGCTTTGAGCACAAACCGGGGCCGCATCACCCTGAGTCACCCGCACGCCTGGAGGCGGTGCTCAAGGCATTGAAGGCCCCTGAATTTGACGCGGTGATCTGGCGGGATGCGCCCTTAGGTACCGATGAGCAGGTGCTCTACATTCACTCGCCAGACTATCTCAACGAGGTCAAGACCCTGTCCCCTAGTGAGGGTTACCAGATGCTTGATGGAGGTGACACCATCATGTCTGCGGGTACGCTCGAAGCCGTGATGCGCTGCGTGGGTGCGGCCTGCGCCGGGGTGGATGATGTGGTGTCAGGCCAGGCTGACAACGTGTTCTGCGCCACCCGTCCCTGCGGCCATCACGCTGAAGCCAACCAGGCCATGGGTTTCTGTGTCTTCAATCAGGCGGCTATTGCCGCGTTGCATGCGCGTGAGAAACACGGCCTGAAGCGGGTCGCGGTCATGGACTTTGATGTTCACCACGGCAATGGCACGCAGCATTCCTTCAACGATGATCCCAACCTGTTCTATGGCTCTTGTCATCAGGGTAACTTCTATCCAGGTACCGGCGCGCGCGTAGAACGGGGGGTGGCCGGCAATATCGTCAATGTGCCGTTCACCCGGGGCACCGGCTCGGCAGCGTTTCGATCGGCCATGGAAAGCGAGATGTTGCCTGCCCTGCGGGACTTTGCGCCTGAACTGCTGATTATCTCGGCGGGCTTTGACGCGCACCATCTTGATCCCCTGGGCGGTCTGCAATTCACGGATGAGGACTTCCACTGGATCACCCGAGAGCTGATGGCAGTGGCCGAGCAATCTGCCAAGGGCCGGGTGGTCTCGGTGCTGGAGGGGGGCTACAGCCTCGAAGGCCTGGCCAGCGGTTCAGCCGCGCATGTGCGCGCTCTGATGGGCCGCTAACCTTTCGGGTCTTTTCGTTGCCACACCAGCAGCAGGTTGTTGGCTGGCATGCTGTGGCGCTGCGCCAGGTATAGACCGGCATGATTGGCCTGGTTTTCAACATCCTCGCGCCGTCGTATGCCCCAGTCAGGGTTTTGTGCGCGCAGACTGGCATCAAACTTAAGATTGCCCTCTGAAGTCAGGACCTCATCTTCCAGATAAGGCCCGTAGGTCACCAACCGACCTGTGGGCGTCAGATGGCGCACGGCACCCCGCATCAAACCCTGGCAGCAGGCCCACGGGGCGATGTGCAGCATGTTGGCGCAATAAATTAGATCAAATCGAGCCTGCGAATCAGGCAGCCAGCTGTCGCTGAGAACATCAAGGATCAGCGGGGGCTGCACATTGCGCAGCCGCTGTTTTTCGATACGCGCATTGATGCTTGAAAAAATGTCATCCTGCAGATCGGTGGGCTGCCACTGCCAGCCTGGCAGGTGCTCGCCAAACCAGACCACATGCTGCCCGGTGCCGCTGGCAATTTCAAGGGCTGCACCGTGGCTTGGCAGCAAGTCGCGCAAGACTTGAAGAATCGGCTCCTTGTTGCGTTCGGCTGGAGCACTGAAGGCAAGTTGTGTCATGTGGCTTTGTCGGTCGGGGTGGTGGCTGATGGTTTTGGCAGTGTGGCCAGCAGTACGCCCAGCAGGGCCACGCAAAAAGCTGCCAACTGCAAGGCTTGGATTTGTTCCCCAAGAACCTGCCAGCCGATCAATGCGGCGGAAATTGGAAGAAACACGGTGAACACGCCGCTTTGGGCGACCGCAACCCGCTTCAATCCGGTCATCCAAAGCCACACAGTCCAGACGCTGGCGGCAAGACCGTAAAACAAAAGTAAGGCCCAAAGGCCAAGGTCCAATGCGCTGAAATCAAAATCAAGGGCCTGCAGCAGTCCCAGCGGGGTCATCAGGGCAAACCCCCACAGATTGATCAGCGCGCTGATCCGCGCCGCGCTCAGGCTGTGCGTCAATTTTTTGCCAATCACGACATAGCTGGCTTCACAGAAAACTGCGGCCAGCAAGAGTAAGGGGCCGAGAAGTCCTGACAACTCCCAATGGTTTGTGGCCAGCTTCGCAGCCAGGTTAGCCGACGGCGCATGAGTCCACTGGGCCAGCATGACGCCAGCAACCGCCAGCACAATCGCCCAACGGGTGCGGGTACTTAGCACCTCTCGCAGAAAAATTCTCCCCAGCAAAGCCACCGCAGCCGGTATGGCGGCCATCACAATCCCGGCGGTGATTGCGCTGGTCTGGCGCATGCCGTAGAGCATGAAAATTGAAAAGAGAAAGTTGCCCAGCAGTGACTCAAGAAAGAGCCAACCCTTGGCCCGCGCGCTTAAAGGCGGCTCCGAGGCCGGTTTTTTGAGCCAGTGCAGCATGGCCAATGTACCGATGCCAAACCGTAACCAAGCCAGCAGAAACACCGGGATTGCCGCCACCAATGGCTTGGACAATGCGACATAGGCGCCAACCAGGCCCATGCTCATGGCCAGGCAGGCACACGCCAGCAGATAGCCGACCCGGTGGGGTGAGGGCTGGTCTGTGGGGAGATTGCCAGGCTGATTCATGGTCCAGAGGCCTGATCATGCCGCAATCCCGGTTTTGGCCATCTGGTGGCGGACCGGCTGCAGCGTGTTTCATGGCAGCGTCTTGCAAAGCGGGTGATGCGCGCTGGGGACGTACTCTGGAGTTGTGCGCGAGGCGCGATCGCAGTTCGGGATGGGCCAACGCGTTAAAATCGGTGATGGTTTGAACATCTCTCTGCCTCTGTAGCGCGGCCTTGCCGCGCTTTTGATTTTTTTCTCGCCTCCACCATGATTCATATCACGCTGCCTGATGGCTCCAAACGCGAATTTCCTGGCCCCCTGTCGGTGGCTGATGTGGCTGCCTCGATCGGTGCCGGCTTGGCCAAGGCGGCGCTGGCCGGTAAGGTGGACGGTCAGCTGCGTGACACCAGTTACCAGCTCAGTGCCGATTGCAACCTGGCCATTGTTACGGCCAAGGACGCTGACGGACTGGAGGTCATTCGCCACTCCACGGCCCATTTGTTGGCTTATGCAGTCAAAGAACTGTTTCCCGAGGCCCAGGTCACCATCGGGCCGGTGGTTGAACATGGGTTTTATTACGACTTTTCCTACAAGCGGCCGTTCACACCCGAAGACCTGGGCGCGATCGAGAAAAAAATGGCCGAGCTGGCTAACAAGGATGAACCGGTGGTGCGTCGGGTGTTGCCGCGCGATGAAGCGGTGACCTATTTCAAGGGTCTGGGGGAGCACTATAAGGCCGAGATCATTGCCAGTATTCCGGCCAACGAGGATGTCAGCCTGTACCGTGAAGGCAAATTTGAAGACCTGTGCCGGGGCCCGCACGTGCCCAGCACCGGCAAGCTCAAGCACTTCAAGCTGATGAAGGTAGCCGGGGCTTACTGGCGTGGCGACCATCGCAATGAAATGCTGCAGCGTATCTACGGTACGGCCTGGGCCAGCAAGGATGAGCTGCAACAGTACCTCACCATGCTGGAAGAGGCTGAAAAGCGAGACCACCGAAAACTCGGGCGTGAGCTGGATCTGTTTCACCTGGACGAGCATTCCCCGGGTACGGTGTTCTGGCACCCCAAGGGTTGGGCGGTCTGGCAGGAGGTTGAGCAGTACATGCGCCGGGTTTACCGAGACAACGGTTACCAGGAAGTCAAGGCGCCGCAGATCATCGACAAGGCCTTGTGGGAGAAAACTGGCCACTGGGACAAGTACCGCGAGAACATGTTCACCACCGAGAGTGAAAAGCGGGACTATGCCTTGAAGCCGATGAACTGCCCGGGCCATATCCTGATCTTCAAGCAAGGGGTCAAGAGTTATCGTGACCTGCCGCTACGCTTTGGCGAGTTTGGCCAATGCCATCGCAACGAGCCCACTGGAGGTTTGCACGGCATCATGCGTGTGCGCGGTTTCACCCAGGACGATGGCCATATTTTCTGCACGGAAGATCAGATCCTGTCTGAATGCGTGGCTTTCACCGCCTTGTTGCAGAAAGTTTACAAAGACTTTGGCTTTGCCGACATCATTTACAAGGTAGCCACACGGCCTGAAAAGCGCATCGGCTCGGATGCCTTGTGGGACAAGGCAGAAGCGGCCCTGGTGGAAAGTCTGAAGGCAGCAAAGTGTGAATTCGAACTGTCGCCCGGAGAGGGTGCTTTCTACGGTCCCAAGATTGAATACACCCTCAAGGACGCGATTGGACGGCACTGGCAGTGTGGCACCATTCAGGTCGATTTCTCCATGCCCGAGCGGCTGGATGCCGAATATGTGGGCGAAGACGGCGCCCGCCACCGCCCGGTGATGCTGCACCGAGCCATTCTTGGCAGTCTGGAACGATTCATTGGCATTCTGGTGGAAGAGCATGCCGGTGCCCTGCCCACCTGGCTGGCCCCGGTGCAGGTATCGGTGCTCAATATCACCGATGCGCAGGCTGACTACTGTCTGGAAATTGCACAAAAACTGAAGAAATCATTGCCAAATCAAGAACTTAGGGTGCAAACCGACCTGCGAAACGAGAAAATTACGTATAAAATACGCGAGCACTCGATGCAGAAGCTTCCCTACATCCTGGTCGCAGGCGACAAGGAAAAGGCAGCTGGTGCTGTTGCAGTGCGTGCCCGGGGTAATAAAGACCTCGGTGTGATGCCCCTCGAAGCCTTTGTGCAATTAATCGCAGCGGACATCGCTCACAAGACGGCTGAGCAAGCTCCTCAAGGGCAGTAAAGCAGGTTTTTGGCGCGCGCAGCGCAGCGTTTGGTCGCTTATGGGCGGCATACTTTTAAGGAATTGAACCATCGCTACTGAATTTCGTGATCGTCGTCAACGCGAGGAGCGCAAGCACCGCTTGAACCGTGAAATTATTGCCCCTGAGGTTCGTATCTCAGGTCCTGAAAATGAACCCATGGGGGTTGTCAGTCTGTCCGAGGCCTTGCGTTTGGCTGGCGAGATGGATGTCGATCTGGTTGAGATCGCCCCAATGGCCAGTCCACCGGTCTGCCGCTTGATGGATTACGGCAAGTTCAAGTATCAGGAACAAAAAAAGGCGGCCGAAGCGAAAGCCAAGCAGAAGGTTATTGAAGTCAAGGAAATCAAGTTTCGCCCAGGCACCGATGACGGTGACTACAACATCAAGATGCGCAATATCCGGCGCTTTCTGGAAGAGGGCGACAAGTGCAAGATCACGCTGCGCTTTCGGGGCCGCGAGATTACGCACCAGGAGTTGGGTCTGGCAATGCTGGAGCGCATGCGGGCCGATTTGGGCGACGCCATCGTGGTTGAGCAGTTTCCCAAACTGGAAGGCCGGCAGATGATCATGATGATCGCGCCGGGCAAGAAAAAAGGCGGGGGCGTTGCGTCCCGGCCGGCTGCCGAAGCAGCCTGATTGGTTTGCCGGGGATCTGTGCCCCGGCCTGATTTTGCAGAGGAGCTTTCGAGCCCAACTGCAATGGGCAGGGCCTCTGGCTCTGCTGCCGCAACCGTCGCAAGGCAGTTGCGAAAAAGTGGCTCGGGGCCGACAAGTGCCGAAAAAGGTTTTCGGACGCCTCACGAGCACAAGTAAACAGGAGCATTCAAATGCCCAAAATGAAGACCAAGAGCAGCGCCAAGAAGCGCTTTCGAGTTCGTCCAGGTGGCACCGTCAAGCGCGGGCAAGCCTTCAAGCGTCACATCCTGACCAAGAAGACCACCAAGAACAAACGCCATC
>JAFMFB010000067.1 GCA_017856435.1 Burkholderiaceae bacterium | reverse complement strand
TGGAGTTTTCCGTCACAGACGTGCATTACCTGGCGAATCTTTGCCACAACTGCGGCGCCTGCTTGCATGCCTGTCAGTACGCGCCGCCGCACGAGTTTGCGGTCAATATTCCCCAGTCCATGGCCAAGGTGCGTTTGCGCACCTACACCGATTTCGCCTGGCCGCAGGCTTTGGGCCAGCTCTACCAGCGCAATGGCCTGACGCTGGCACTGGCCACCGCTGGCGCACTGACGTTCTTTCTGCTGCTGACCCTTTGGCTGAAAGACACTTTGTGGCGCGTGCCCAGTACAGCAGATTTTTACGCGATCTTCCCGCACAACCTGATGGTGGCCATGTTTGCACCGGTGTTTCTCTATTCGGTGCTGGCACTATGGCGAGGCGTACGCGACTTCTGGTCAACTGTCACCCCGGGGCAAGACTACCCGGCCCCGACACTGGCGGGCGTGCGAGGCCCAGCAGTGGCTGAAGCCACTCACGATGTGCTGCGCCTGAAATACCTAGATGGCGGCCACGGTGAAGGCTGCAACAATGAGGATGACGCTTGGACCCGGCGGCGCCGCGTGTTTCACCACTTTACTTTTTACGGGTTTTTGCTCTGCTTTGCCGCCACCAGCGTGGCCACGCTCTACCACTACCTGATGGGGTGGCAAGCACCTTATGATTTGCCCAGCTTGCCCAAGTTATTGGGAGCGCTGGGCGGTGTCAGTTTGTTGATTGGCACGGTGGGGCTGCTGCGCTTGAGCCTGAGGCGTCATCCGCAACACGGAGATGCAGCCCAGAAGCCGATGGATCGTGGCTTCATTGCCTTGCTGTTTTTTACCAGCCTGACCGGCTTGGTGCTGTGGGGCGTGCGCGGTACGGCAGCGCTACCCACGCTGCTGGCATTGCACTTGGGCTGTGTGATGGCGCTGTTCCTCACTTTGCCCTACGGCAAATTTGCCCATGGGATTTACCGCAGTGCAGCCCTGTTGAAGTCGGCTCTGGAAAAGCGCCTGCCCAGCAAGATCAAAATTAGCGAGGATTGATTGCAGCCCTGTGTTGGGTAGGTTTATCTGCAAGATCAAAGGAGACCCACATGGTTGAAGATGGACACTTAAAGATCGCCTCGATGCAAGGAAACTGCTCAGCAGAGGAATGGCAGTCCAGGGTGGATCTCGCGGCTTGCTACCGCTTAGTGGATCTGTACGGCATGTCCGACATGATGGCCAACCATATTTCGATGCGGGTGCCTGACCAGGAGGGGGCCTTTCTTATCAACGCCTACGGCATGATGTATGAAGAGATTACCGCCTCCAGCCTAATCAAGATCGATGTGGAGGGCAACATCCTGTCCAAGCCGGATTTTGGCGAACTCAACTACGGCATCAACAAGGCAGGCTATGTGATTCATAGCGCGGTTCACGCTGCACGGCCTGATCTGGCCTGTGTCATCCATACCCACAGCTGGGCCTCGATGGCGGTATCGGCCTTGGCGTGCGGGCTGCTGCCCATCACGCAGACGGCCATGCGTTTCCTCAAGATCGGCTACCACGACTACCAGGGCGTGGTGCTGAATTTGCAGGAACAGGAGTCGCTTCTGAAGGATATCGGTGAGAAGGAAGCCTTGCTGTTACGCAACCATGGTGCTATGACCGTCGGGCGGACAGTGGGGGAGGCGTTCAACTGGATGCATCGCTTGGAATTGTCCTGCCGCACCCAGTTGGCGGCCATGGCTTGCAATACCCCGCTGGTTGAAGTGTCCCCGGCGGTCCTGGAGGAAACTTGGAACAATTACCAGCCGGGCACCCGCCGACCCTATGGCCTGATGGAGTGGCCGGCGCTGCTGCGCAAACTCGATCGACTGGATCCGAGCTACAAGACCTGATGGTTTGGTGAAAAAGTAAATATCTCACAACATAAAGGAGACAACATGAAACATAAAAATCTGATGCACCAAGTGCTGGCTTTGGTGCTGGGACTTTCTGCCCTGGCGGCCTTTGGCCAGAACTTTCCGGCTAAACCCGTGACGCTGGTGGTGCCGTTTGCGCCCGGCGGCAACCTGGATGTTGTGGCCCGAACGATAGCCCCCGCCATGGAGCGCGCCTTGGGGCAGCCGGTGGTTGTGGACAACAAGCCTGGCGCCGGCGGGGCGCTGGGGGCGGCATTCGTTGCCAGGGCGCCAGCCGATGGCTATACCTTGCTGGTCAGCACACCCAATGCCTTGGTGGTATTGCCGCAAATGACGAAGACCAGCTACACGCTGGAAAATTTTCAGCCGATTGGATTTGCCGCCACTACGGCCTTGGTCGTTGTCGTCAAAGGCAGTGATACGCGTTTCCCGGACATGGGTGCTTTGCTCAAAACAGTGCGCGGCAATCCTGGCAAGCTTTCGGCTGGCCATGCCGGGCTTGGAACAACCAATCACATGGCCATGATGCAAATGGAAGAGGCGGCTGCCATCCAACTCAACCCGATCCCCTACAAGGGAGGCGCACCTGCCATCGTGGATCTGATTGGTGGACAAACCGATCTGGTGGTGGATCAATTGACCAGCTCCGCAGCGCATATCAAATCGGGAGCTCTGCGGGCACTGGCCGTCATGTCGCGTGAGCGTGACCCGGCGCTGCCCAATGTCCCCACATTGCGCGAGGTGGGATTGGCCAATTTCGAGGCCGATACGGTGGCGGGTCTTCTGGCACCGGCTGGGACCCCCGCCCCGGTTGTGGATAGTTTGAATGCCGCTTTACGAATAGCGCTGGCAGAAGACACCGTGCGCTCGCGTCTATTGAATGTTGGCAGTCTGGCGCGTCCTTCGACACCTCAGGAATTTGGCAAGCTGCTGTCGCAAGAGAGCACCCGGGCTCTGGCCTTGGCCAATGCCGGTAAATTGAAATCAGCCAAGCAATGACGCGCCCGTGTCTGCCGCCGCTGCCGCAGATCAGCGGCCTGCAATTTCAGCCGCCGGTTGGAGCATGCGACTGCCACGCCCACGTTTTTGGTCCATTCGCGCGCCACCCCCTGTCTGAAGAGCGAAGCTATACCCCGGAAGAATTCGATGGATCAACTTTTATCCAGCACCTTGATGCGCTTGGTCTGACTCGCGGCGTATTGGTCACCGGTAGCGTTTGCGGTGCAGATAACGGGGCGATTTTGGAGGCTCTCGAGCAATACCCAGACCGTTTGCGTGGGGTTGTTGTGGCTATGGGTAGTGTTTCTGACACAGAACTTGACCGCTGGCACGCGGCCGGGGTGCGCGGAGTACGCGCCAACCTGTACCAGCTCGATGGTCACAAGGTGTACCGTAACGGAGTGGGCCTGGAGGATCTGGAGGCCTTGGCGCCGCGCATGGCTGAGCGTGGCTGGCATGCCCAAATCTGGGTACATGCGCCAGACTTGCCAGCCCTTAGTCCCCGCTTGCGCAGATTGGGGGTGACGCTGGTGATCGATCACATGGGACGTATGTCATCGGCTCGAGGTGTCAAAGATCCAGGGTTTCAGCACCTGTGTTCAATGCTTGCTGACGGCATGGCCTGGACAAAAATATCTGGCGCAGACCGCAACACGGTGCAGCGCAGAGGTCAGAATTTTCCGCTTTACTCGGATATTGATCCGTTCGCAGCGGCACTGCTTCAGGCCAACCCTCAGCGCGTCGTCTGGGGTACCGACTGGCCGCATATCAATTACTTCGAACCAGACAGGGTTCCCGATGATGGTGAATTATTGAACCTGCTGGCCCGCTGGATACCTGACACAGCGCAGCGCCATCAGATCCTCGTAGACAATCCGGCGATTCTGTATGACTTTCCTCGCTAGTGGCCAAGCCGGGTACTGCTGTAATCAATCAAGCCAGCACTGAACAGTCTGACAAGCTTTAGTTGAGATGACCATTAGTAAAGATCAATCGCTGCGCCTGCTACTCTCGCAGCAAGCGCTGGATCAATGGGGGCCGGCCATCGAAAAAGTGCTCACGGGCTACGCCTTTGAACTGGTCACCATTGAATCAGCTGTGCTCCAGCGCCGAACTGATCTGGACGTGGCTTTCATTTCGCGCGATGTCACTGGCTTGTCGACCAAGCATGAGTTGGCCCCGTCCCTGCAGGCGTGCTATGAGATCCTGCGGCGATCGAAAGGACTGCGCTGGGTGCATATTCACTCGGCAGGTGCCGACCGAGCGATTTATGTCGAACTGCGCCAACGGGGCGTGGTCATCAGCACCTCCTCGGGTGCCAGCGCCGAAGTGGTGGCGCAGTCTGCCCTGGCGGGCTTGCTGGCACTGGCGCGGCGATTTCCCCAGTTGATGGCCGCACAGCGCGAACATCGTTGGGCACCATTGCTGGGAGAAGGTCAACCACCAGATTTGAGCGGCCAGTCCATGGTGCTGGTGGGTTGGGGTCCTATCGGGCAACGTATCGCTGCGGTGGTGCGTTTGCTGGGAATGAGACTTACGGTGGTGCGAACCAAAGTTGCAGCAACCCAGGAAGGGGTTGAAACGGTTGACTTTGATGGCTTTGAGTCGGTGTTGCCCGCTGCCGACTGGCTGGTGTTAGCCTGTCCGTTGACGGAGCGCACCCGGCGATTGGTGGGTGCAAAAGCGCTGTACGCCATGCCCAAAGGGGCGTGCCTGATCAATGTGGCGCGCGGCGAGGTGGTGGACCAATCTGCGCTGATTGCTGCGCTGCGCAGCGCTCACCTAGGGGGCGCCATGCTGGATGTGTTTGAGCATGAGCCCTTGCCGGCTGATTCCCCTTTATGGGATTTCCCCAATGTGATCGTCACCCCTCACACGGCCGCGCATTCACAGGGAAATGAGAAGCGCGTTGCTGGCATGTTTCTGGACAATCTCCAGCGCTGGCGTGATGGCTTGCCGCTGTTGAAGCTGGCACATTGAGTGCAGGGTGCTCAGACCCCAAACTGCTGCACAGAGGGGTCAGTCTGTACCAGCTCCAGAGGGTAGCGCTGGCCGCGCAGATAATCGTTCACGCAGCGCAATACCAGAGGGCTACGGCAACGATTACTTTGGGCTTCAATTTCTTCCGGGCTCATCCAGACCGTGCGAACAATCCCCTGATCGAGCGCGCGTCCGGCAACTTCTTTCCCCAGCCTTCCTGCAAAGGCAAAGCGCAAGTAGGTAATGTCCTGAACCTGGTCATCCGGCAATTTGCGCTGAAACCGTGACAAGTAGATGCCCAGCAGGTGGGTGGGTAGGAACTCGTGCGCGGTTTCCTCAAGAGCTTCACGAATGCAACCCTGTATCGGTGACTCACCAGGATCCAGGTGGCCGGCCGGGTTATTGAGCCGCAGGCCCTCAGGCGTTTCTTCTTCCACGAGAAGAAAACGGCCTTCGCGCTCTATGATGGCGGCAACTGTTACGCTGGGTTTCCATCGGGTGTCCATAGCTATGAATTATGGCTTTCAGCAAAAACTTTGATGGCTCGGAGCGGGGGTTATCTGCTTTGAGCCGGCCAAACTCGGATAAGCTAACTGGCTTCGGGGCAGCCTCGCGCTGGGTCCCTGACAATCAATTATCAGCAAGATTTTGGAGATGAATTATGGAAGCAGGCTCAAATAAGCCCGTCCAGTGTATTGGCGTACCGCGGGAAGTATTTCCTGGTGAAAAGAGAGTCGCCACCGTACCCGAGGTGGTGGAAAAGCTGATCAAGCTTGGCTTTCGGGTGCTGGTTGAAACCGGCGCTGGTGATGCGGCCAATTTTGGTGATGATGCCTACCGCGCGGCTGGCGCTGACATTGCTCCAGATGCGGCCAGCCTGTGGGCTGGTTCTGACATTGTGTTCAAGGTTCGTGCGCCAAATGCGGAAGAGATCGCCAGGATGCGCGAGGGTACGGCCCTGATCGGCTTCATCTGGCCAGCTCAGAATCCTGAGCTGATGCAGCAGTTGTCTGCCAAAAAAGCCACGGTTCTGGCCATCGACGCATTGCCCCGTACCCTGAGCAGGGCGCAGAAGATGGACGCCCTGACATCCACCGCTGGCGTCAGTGGCTATCGCGCTGTCATTGAGGCTGCCAATGCCTTTGGACGATTCTTCAATGGTCAAATTACTGCCGCCGGCAAGGTGCCACCCGCCAAGGTCTTTATTGCAGGTGCCGGCGTGGCCGGCCTGGCTGCCATTGGCACCGCTGCGGGACTGGGCGCGATTGTGCGTGCCAACGACACGCGCGCTGAGGTGGCCGATCAGGTCGTATCGCTGGGAGGCGAGTTCGTCAAGGTGGACTACGAAGAAGAGGGCTCGGGTGGTGGCGGCTATGCCAAGGTCATGAGCGAAGGCTTTCAGCAGGCGCAACGGGAGATGTATGCCAAGCAGGCGCGTGAGGTGGACATCATCATCACCACAGCGCTCATCCCGGGCAAACCAGCGCCCCGACTGATCACCGCCGAAATGGTCAGGACCATGAAGCCGGGCAGTGTGATCGTGGACATGGCCGCAGAACAGGGGGGAAACTGTGAACTGACCGAGCCGGGGCAGGCAGTGGTCAAGCATGGTGTGACGATCATTGGCTATACCGACCTGGCTTCTAGGTTGTCAAAGCAATCTTCCACCCTGTATGCCACCAACCTGCTGCGCTTGACCGAGGAGTTGTGCAAGGCCAAGGATGGGGTGATCCATGTCAACATGGAAGACGATGCCATCCGCGGTCTTACCGTGGTCAAGGAAGGCAATATCACCTGGCCAGCGCCTCCCTTGAAGCCGGCCGCACCGCCCCCGGCCAAACCGGCGGCCATGCCAATTGCCGAGAAAAAGGGGGGCCATGGCCATGGCAGCAGCGGCCCAATGCCGGCCAAGAACCTGGCCATCATTTTTGCGGTGGCAGCGCTGGCGTTCTGGTTTGTTGGGGCCAATGCGCCCGTCGCCTTCCTGGGCCATTTCACGGTGTTCGTGCTGGCCTGTTTTATTGGTTACATGGTGGTCTGGAATGTCACGCCGGCACTGCACACGCCGCTGATGAGCGTGACCAACGCCATTTCCAGCATCATCGTGATCGGCGCATTGGTGCAGATCACCCCCCCCGAAGCGGGCACCGGGGGCAGACCTGATCAACTCATCCTCTGGCTGGCATTTGTTGGCATCGTGCTGACCGCCATCAACATGTTCGGTGGCTTTGCGGTGACTCGTCGCATGCTTGACATGTTCAGGAAATAAAAAAAGCAGCAAGGAACAACCATCATGTCTCAAAGTCTTATTTCTCCCAGCCTGGCCATCGTTGCGTATCTGGGCGCTGCCATCCTGTTTGTCCTCAGTTTGGGCGGTCTGTCCAATCCAGAAACATCCCGTCGCGGTAACCTGTTTGGCATGATTGGCATGAGCCTGGCGGTACTGGCAACCATCTTTGGTCCACGGGTGGCGACCGCAGGCATTCCCTGGATTGTTGGTGCGCTCCTGATTGGCGGCAGTGTCGGCCTGTATGCGGCCAAAACCGTCAAGATGACTCAGATGCCGGAACTGGTTGCGTTGATGCACAGCCTGGTCGGACTGGCGGCCTGCCTGGTGGGCTTTGCCAGCTATGTTGATACATCAATCACCTTGCAGGGCGCTGAAAAGTTGATCCACGAGGTGGAAATTTATGTCGGGATTCTGATTGGTGCGGTTACCTTTTCTGGTTCGTTGGTAGCCTTTGGAAAGCTCAACGGAATGATTGGTGGCAAGCCGCTGTTGCTGCCAGCAAGGCACTGGATTAACCTGATCGGGTTGCTGGTGGTGATTGCCTTCGGCCGGGAGTTCATCCAGGCCGCAACGGTGGCCCAGGGCATGACGCCCCTGATCGTGATGACTGTCATCGCCCTGCTGTTTGGCATCCATATGGTGATGGCCATCGGTGGCGCAGACATGCCAGTGGTGGTTTCCATGCTCAACAGCTATTCGGGTTGGGCTGCGGCAGCCACCGGCTTCATGCTGTCCAATGATTTGCTGATAGTGACGGGCGCTTTGGTGGGCTCATCGGGCGCGATCCTGTCCTACATCATGTGCACTGCCATGAACCGCAATTTCATCAGTGTGATTGCTGGCGGGTTTGGCTCAGGCGGCGGCGCGCCTGCCAAGTCGGGTGACGCTGCCCAGCCGCAAGGTGAGGTGGTTCCTGTCAGCGCCCTGGAGACGGCCGAATTGTTGCGGGATGCCAAGAGCGTGATCATTGTTCCTGGCTACGGCATGGCGGTGGCACAGGCCCAGCACACGGTGTTTGAAATCACCAAAACCCTGCGTGAGAAAGGGGTCAATGTGCGCTTTGGTATTCACCCGGTGGCCGGTCGTATGCCGGGCCATATGAATGTGTTGCTGGCCGAGGCCAAGGTTCCCTATGACATTGTGCTTGAAATGGATGAGATCAACGAGGACTTCCCCGATACCGATGTGGCCATGGTGATTGGCGCCAACGATATCGTCAATCCGAGCGCGCTGGAAGATCCAGCCAGCCCGATCGCCGGCATGCCCGTGCTGGAGGTCTGGAAGGCCAAGACATCGATCGTGATGAAGCGTTCCATGGCATCGGGCTACGCGGGTGTTGACAACCCACTTTTCTACAAGGAAAACAACCGGATGCTCTTTGGTGACGCCAAGAAGATGCTGGACGAAGTGCTGGGCGCGCTCAAG
>JAFMFB010000028.1 GCA_017856435.1 Burkholderiaceae bacterium | reverse complement strand
GATCAGCGCAAGACACTGAGAAGTATGCCAAAGAGCAATTTGATCTCTACAGCAGGCTGGGAACACAGCTCAATTTGAAGAAGTAAGATCCAACATCATGTAAACACGGCCCGTCATGGGCCGTTTTACTTTTTAGAGAGTACTTTCTGAGCACCCCAGCCAAGTTAATTTTTCCAATAATGCACTTCGGTCAGAAGCAGGTTTCTGACGTACTCCCGAATTCCGTAGAAACCTTTCATGGCGTTGTTTCGCGCTGCCACCGAAAGACCCGCGGCCGCAACGAACCGGTCTAACATCATAGGCCCGAAATTTTGTCTTTGGCATTACTTGATTGGCCTGATAGCAGTCTGCACCTGTTTTGGCAGTCAGGTTTTCAGTGATGGATTCACCGGCAAGTTGTCCCGGCGGTACAAAGCAGCCAAACCTATGACCAGCAACCGGTCGGGACCAGGTGCAGGCGTTTGCGTTGTCAAAGGGGTGAGCTCGATACGGCGGCCCACCTGTTGCAGCAGGTGTCGCTGTCCTGAGAGGTCTGTGATCCAGCCCTTGGCCCTGACGATACCGGCGGCAGGATCACCTAGCGCCAACAACAGGGGCTGGGGGTCCAAAGCAGCTGGCAGCGTGACCAATTCGCTCACAAACCGTAGCGATGCAGGGTCGCCTGCCCGGCCGATGGGCTTGGCTTGCCAGCGCGACAAACTCTGTGCTTGCGGGACGTCGGCTGGTTCGAGGCTTTGTGCACGAAAGCCCAGGACCAATTCAGGCGGGACACGGGCCTGGCTGGCTGGCACGATTGGCGTACCCGGCGCTGTCATGACGCCAAGCCAGCGATGCAAGTCCGCCTGCTCGGCAGCATTGCACTGCTCAATCTTGTTGAGGATCAAAAGATCGGCCTCGAGCAACTGCTGTCGCACCAAGTCTCCCACATAGGGATCGGCACTACGCTCACGCACGGTTTGCGCATCCAGAACGACCACGATCCCTTCGATGCACAGATCGGGCAATAGGCGGGCCGAGCGGGCCACCGCCGCAGGCAGCGCAACGCCGCTGGTTTCAATCAGAATCAACTCGGGTGGCCTTGACCGACCCAGCACATCCTGCAGCGCACCTATCAGGTCTGAGCCAATGCTGCAGCACACGCAGCCACCCGCCAAGGCGAGCACCCCTTCATCAGCTCCCTCGATCAGGTCGGCATCGATGGTCAGCTCGCCAAAGTCATTGACCATCACCGCGATCCGCCGCCCGTCGGCATGGCGCAGCAGGTGGTTCACCAATGTGGTCTTGCCAGCGCCCAGGTAGCCACCCAGAATGAGCGTGGGAGTCATGCCCCTACTCCCCGGCGGCTTCACACAGGTCCAGCTGCCTGGAAGATCCGTCCTCCCTGGACCGTACCCCAGATGCGCACGTCCTTGAGTTGCTCAGCAGGCACCGCCGTCGGGTCATCCACCAGGACGGCAAAGTCAGCGCGCTTGCCACACTCGATGGAGCCGATCTCGTGGTCCAGCTTGAGGGTATAGGCTGCCCCCAGCGTGATGGCCTGCAGGGCAGCATCCACGGAAATGCGCTCCGAAGCGCCCTGCACACGACCCGACGCAGTCAGCCGATTGACGGCACACCAGGCGGTGAACAACGGACCCAGCGGGGTGACCGGGGCGTCACTATGAATGGTGAAGGGCACGCCGGTGCGTTGCGCGGTGGCGCAGGCGTTCATTCGTTCTGCCCGCTCAGGCCCGACGGTGGTGGCATAGTGTTGGTCGCCCCAATAGAAATGGTGGTTGGCAAACAGGTTGACGCACATGTCAAGCTCCTTCATGCGCCGGAACTGCGCGGCATCAGCCAACTGGCAGTGTTGCAAATTGAAGCGGTGGTCACGGGTGGGTACCGCGCTCAGTGCCTGGGCCAGACAGTCAATAGCCAGTTCGGTGGCCTCATCCCCGTTGGTGTGGGTATGCACCTGCAAGCCTTGTTGCAACGCCAATGTGAAGCACTCCCGAATTGCCTCGGGCGCGGTGTACCACAGGCCATTGGGGGCGCCATTGAAATAGCCCGGCCAGCGCAGGCGCGCGGAAAATCCCTGGATCGACCCGTCAGCCACGACCTTGATACGGCCCAGACGCAGCTGGTCGGTACTCTGCTTGCCAAGTTCAACCGCCCTGGCAACGGTCTGGGCCGGTGTACCGCCCAATAATCTGAGCAGAGGCACGATTCGCAAGGGATAGTCGGACTCGGCAGTGACGCGTAGCAGGCTGGCAAGTTCCGGATCCAGCAGGGTGGCAGCCAGGTCGGTTGCGGTTGTGACTCCCGCCCGAACGGCCAGCTTGCCGTAAGCACGAATGGCAAACTCGTCGCCTGACAGCAGCGAACGGTCCAGTCCTACCTGCGGATTGGCAGGCATCATGGCATCCGGTCCCTTGAGCTCACCAGTGGGCAGGCCATCCTCAGCCAAGGGAATGCCGGGGTGGTCCATACCCGGGCGCAGGAACTGGGCCCCTTGCAGCGCTACGGAGTTGACGTTGAGAATGTGAAAACTGGCATGCAGCATGCCGACCGCGCGGGTATCGCTAACACGATCCAGGTCGGCGCGGCTCATGCGGCGAGTACCGAAGTAAATGGGGTCAAAGCCCCAGCCCAGAATCGGACCTTCGGGCTGCTGGCGGGCAGCTTCAGACAAGCGCGATACCACCGCCTCGAGCGACTGACAGCCCGGCCAGACCCGTCCGTCCGGGTCACGCAGGTCAAAGTAACCACAATAGGTGTAGCGCCACATGGCGCCGGCCATCAGGTGGGCATGGGCCTCAACAAAGCCGGGCATGATGACCTTGTCGGCGAAGCGCTCGTCGAGTTCACTGGGGCCCCATCCCTGCAGTTCTGACAGGCTGCCTACACCCAGGATGCGCCCGTCACGCACGGCCACATGAGTGGCGTGCGGGCGCGAAGGATTCATGGTGAGGATCTTGCGGGCGCTGTAGAGGGTCGTGGTCATGGTGTTAAGGGTTTAGTCTGGGAGTGGATATTCGGGCTGGCCGGCATCGGATACCCGATGGCAGGCAACATGATGTTGAGGCAGCACTTCGCGCAGGAGCGGCACTTCGGTGTGGCACCGGGCCTCGGCAAAAGGACAGCGCCCGGCAAAGCGGCAGCCCGGCGGCATCTTGATTGGGCTGGGCGGATCGCCCTGCAGTCGAATGCGCCCCTTGCGGCCGCGGGCATCAGGGTCGAAGGACGGCGCGGCTGACCAAAGCGCACGGGTGTATGGGTGTAGAGGCCGCTCGAACAAGGCATCGCGCGGTGCCTGCTCCACAAAAACACCCAGGTACATCACCGCCACTTCATCACACAGATGGCGCACCACGCCCAGGTCGTGCGAGATGAACAGGTAGGTCAGACCAAACTCGCGCTGCAGCCGCAACATCAGGTTAAGCATCTGCGCCTGGATGGCCACATCCAGCGCCGAAACGGGCTCATCGCACACCACCAACTCCGGCCGCGCTGCCAGGGCACGGGCCAGCACGATGCGCTGACGCTGTCCGCCCGAGAACTGGTGCGGGAACAGTTGCAGCTGCTCAGGCCGCAAGCCAGTCTGCAGGAAAAGCTCCAGCGCGCGTTCAGCGCGGCCCGCTGGTTCGCCTACCCCCATCAAGTTGAGTGCATCCAGAATGGCATCGCCCGCGCGCTTGCGTGGGTTAAGGGAGGCGTAGGGATCCTGAAACACCATCTGGAAGCGCCGCCGTTCCCGCCGCAACGCCTCGCCTTCGAGCTGGCTGATGGGCGTATCCCCCAACAGCACGTTACCGCTGGTGATTTTCACCAGCCGCATCACCGCCAGGGCGGCGGTACTCTTGCCCGAACCGCTCTCACCAACGATGCCAAAGGTGCTGCCGCGCCTGACATCAAAGCTCACCCCATCCACGGCCTTGACCACCTTACGCGCGCCCAACAGGCCACCTCCCACCGGAAACTGAACTTTGAGGTCGCGCACCGACAACAGGGTGTCGGACCTCATGCGAGATGCTCCTGGTGCAGCCAGCAGGCCACCTGATGGCCGCCAGCCCGGGTGCTGACAGGCGGTAATTCGACGCGGCAGCGCGGCATCACCTGCGCGCAACGGTCGGCAAACAGGCAGCCGGCACCGCGCTCGAGCAAAGAAGGGACGGTGCCGGGGATCTCTTCCAGCGGTTGGCCCGGCGCCACCGTGCGCCGCCCCGGTGCACAGCGGATCAGGCCCCGCGTGTAGGGATGTAGCGGCACACTCAGGATGTCGCGCACGGCGCCGGCTTCCACGATGCGCCCGGCGTACATTACAACCACACGGTCGGCCATCTCGGCAATCGCTCCCATGTCGTGGGTAATCAGCATGACGGCCGTGCCGGTACGCTCGCGCAATTCGGCAATCAGGTCAAAGATCTGGGCCTGGACCGTGACATCCAATGCCGTGGTGGGCTCATCGGCGATCAGCACATCAGGTCGGCAGGCCAGCGCCATGCCAATCATGACCCGCTGGCGCATGCCCCCCGAGAACTGGTGCGGGTACTCGTGCACCCGCTGGGCCGCCGCCGGAATGCCCACCGCCTCAAGCATCTCCACAGCCCTGGCCAGCGAGGCGCTTGTGGACAGTCCCTCGTGCAGTCGAACGGCCTCGGCGATCTGGTCACCCACCGTGTAGGCGGGATTGAGCGAGGTCATGGGCTCCTGGAAGATCATGGAGATGCGGTTGCCACGCACTTGGCGCATCTCACGCTCGGTGAGCGTCAACAGATCCCGTCCTTCAAAATAAACCTGGCCGCTGGTGATACGCCCCGGGGGCTGGGCGATAAGCCGCATCACGGCCAGCGCCGTCACGCTTTTGCCGCAGCCGGACTCGCCCACCACGCCCAGGGTCTGGCCACGGCACAATTCAAAACTCACGTTGTCCAGCACGCGGGCCACCCCGCGCCGGGTGCGAAATTCCACACCCAGGCCTTTAACGCTGAGCACAGGACCAGCATGGGTCACCTCCGGGGCTAACAGGTCGGGCTTGGACGAACTGGGGTGCAAGACAGCGCTCATCGCAGGTGCAACTTGGGGTTGAAGGCGTCGTTCAAACCATCGCCGATCAGGCTGACAGCCAGCACCGTGAGGAAAATGGCTGCCCCCGGAAATGTGACAGCCCACCAGCATTCCAGAATGTTGCGCCGGTTGCTGCCAATCATGAGTCCCCAGGACATGACGTTGGCGTCCGACAGCCCCAGAAAACTCAGCCCCGCCTCGAACAGGATGGCCGAGCCCACGATCAGTGTGGCTGAGACAATCAGCGGCGGCAAGGCATTGGGCAGGATCTCTCTCAACATCAGGCGCAGCGGCCCGGCGCCCATAGCGCGCGCCGCGTTGGCGTACTCCAGGTGGCGCAGGCGCATGAACTCTGCGCGGGCCAGCCGTGCCGTCCCGGTCCAGGCCACCACGCCGATGGCAAAGACCACCACTGTCAGTGAGGGCGTGAAGAGTGTGACCAGCACCATGGCGAATAACAGGGCTGGCAGCACCTGAAACAACTCCGTCACACGCGACAGGGCCGAGTCGACCCAGCCGCCGAAAAAGCCCGCCAACGCTCCGATGCTCACGCCAATGGTGACCGCCAGGGTGGCCGCGGCCAGCCCCACCAGCACAGTGGCCCGCCCGCCCACCAACACGCCAGCCAGCACATCACGGCCGAGGTAGTCGGTGCCCAGCCAGGCGCTGGGTTGGGTGAAGGGAGGGGTGAACGGCGCGCTGACGATATCAAAGGGAGCCACGCCGTAGATCGAAGGCCCTAAGACCATCACGCCGATGATCACGCTCAGGATGGCCAAACCCAGCATTGCAGCCTTGTTGGCGCGAAACACCCGCCAGGCCTCACGCCAGGGCGACAGGGCTTCGGTAGCAGGCGACAGGGAAGAAATGTTGGCGGCCATGACTTCAGCGCGTGCGCAACCGCGGGTCAATCCAGCGGTAGCTCAGGTCCGTCAGGAGGTTGGCCACGATCACCAGAATGGCCGAGAAGGTCAGCACGCCCAACAAGGACGGATAGTCACGCCCCAGGATGGCGTCCAGCGCCAGAGTGCCCAGACCGGGCCAGGAAAATACCGTCTCCACCAGCACTGCTCCGGAAATTAGGTTGCCAAACTGCAACCCAGCAATCGTCACCAACGGCATCATGGCATTGCGCAATGCATGCTTGAAGGTGATGGTGCCATCGGCCAGGCCCTTGGCGCGGGCTGTACGGATATAGTCCGAGCCCAGCACCTCCAGCATGCTCGCACGGGCCAGCCGGCTGTACTGCGCCAGGTAGATCAATCCCAGCGTGACGGCCGGCAATACCAGGTGGTGCAGAACATCCATGGCGTTTACCCACGCGCCCGCACCCATCAGGCGCACATCACGCATGCCGGCAATAGGCATGATCGGCCAGACCTTGCCAAACAGAATGACCAGCAGGATACCGGTCCAGAAAACCGGCATGGCATAGCCAACAAGGGAGAACACCGTGACCACGCCGCTGAACAGGCTGTCGGGTCGCCGCGAGGCTAACACACCCATGAGCGTGCCCAGGCAGATGGCCCCGATGAGGGCGGTGAGCACCAGCAGAATGGTGGGGCCCAGGCGGTCCAGGATGAGAGATGACACCGGACGGTTGTAGGTGTAGCTGGTACCCAGGTCACCACGCAGGCTGCGCCCGAGGTAGGTGATGAATTGCTCGGGCAGAGGCTTGTCCAGGCCATAGTTCTTTCGGATGGCCGCCATGGCCGCCTCATCAGCCCCGCCCATCTCGCCGGCGATGACCAGGGCCGGGTCACCCGGTGCGGCATGGATCAGGGTGAAATTCACTGCCAACACGGCCAGCACCAGCCCGAAGGCCAGCAGCAAGCGGCGCAGCAAGGTAATCAGCAATGAGGACATGCGCTTGGTCTGGCCCCGCAATCATGGCGCCCCAGCGGGCGCTCAGCCCTTGCGTGCGCCCATGTCCGTGAGCCCGTCGATCAGACCCCAGATGCCCTTGGGGGGCTGTACAACGGTGCTGCGGAAGCCCTCAGTGTTGATGTTCTCATAGAGGAAGGCCACTGGGCAGTCGTCCACGATGATCTTCTGAGCTTCCTTGTACAGGGCCTTGCGCTTGGCAGTATTCATCTCCTTGCCTGCGTCTGTCAGCAGTTGATCAACCTTGGGATTGCTGTAGCCCTGGGTGTTGGACCAAATTACGCCGGGGCGGATATTGGAGCTAAGCCAGGTGCGGTGCACGCCGATGACCGGGTCGCCCCAGTTCCACACGGAGTCGATAGTCATCTCAAACTGTCCACCCGACACCCGACGCGCCCAGGTGGGAAAGTCTGGTGAAACCCGCACTTTGACCTCAATGCCCACCTTGGCAAGTGCCGGCTTGATGTACTCCTGCATCGTCTTCTGCTCGGCGGTCGATGGGATGGCATCCACATCCAGGGTCATGCGCGTGCCGTTGGTGCCAGGCTTGAAGCCGGCATCGTCCAGCAGCTTGGCGGCCTTGGTCAGGTTGTAGTTGTACTTTTCCACTTCGGCGCTGTAGAAAGGGCTGCCCGAAGCGATAGGGCCGGTGGCTGGCTTGTGCAGGCCACCCAGCAGCTGCCCGAGAATGAGTTTGCGGTCCAGCGAATAGCTGATGGCCTGACGCACACGCTTGTCAGCCAGCTTAGGGTTTTTTGTGTTGAAAGCCAGCCAGATCAACGGGCCTATGGCAGGACCCGCACCCGTAACCATTTGAGCACCAGGTACCTTCTTGGCGCGTTCCAGATCGCGCGGGTCTCCGATCTGGGCCTGAATGTCAACTTCGCCACGTTCGAAGGCAAGCAACAAGCTAGCGGGGTCCTTGTACTCTCGCACGATGACGCGGTCAAGCCGGGGGGCATCTTTCTGGAAGAAGCGGTCAAAGCGTTCCATGATGATGTGCTCACCCGGTTTGAACTCAACCAGTTTGAACGGGCCCGAACCCACGGGGTTTGAATTGCGCGGGTGTACCTTGGGGTCGGTGCCGTCACCAAAGATGTGCTTGGGGATGATGGGCGTGAGCGAGGTGGACATAGCCAGCAACAATGCCGGGTGGGGCTCTGACAGACGTATCACCGCAGTGCGGTCATTGTCGATGGTCACCGCGTTGACCGGTCCGTACATCGTGCGGAAGGGGTGGTGATCGCGGATGGTTTCAATGGAGAACTTCACATCTTCGGCGGTCACAGGCTTGCCGTCATGAAAAACAGCCCCCTGGCGCAATATCAGCCTAACACTCCGGTTGTCACTGGAGAGTTCGAACTTTTCAGCCAGGTAGGGTTGCGGCGACCACTTCGCGTCCATGCGCAGGGGTGAGGCAAACAGCTGGGCTGCGGGCATCATGGTGGCGATGCCACTTTGCACCGCAGAGTTCAGATGGCGTGGCTTCTGGGTGGTGCCGATCACAAGCGTACCGCCTTTGGCGGCCTGGGCCGCCACTTCCCAAGGGATACCAAAAATACTACCAACCGAGGCCGCAGCGCTGGCCTTCAGGAGAGTGCGTCGGTCAAAAGATTTCATGGTCGTTTCCTTAAAAAGTGATGTAGAGGATACGTCAAGCCATCGGCCAGAATTTGAAATAAAGTTCAGGGATTTCCCGAGTACAGCGGTTCAAAGCAACTACTTTTCGTCGCGCAGCCAGTACCACTTGTAGAGAATGTACTGACCGAATCGGCGAAACGGGGCGAAGGCCTGCGATCGGACTTTGCCAAACAGATTGGGGTACTCCAAGGGCGTGTTGTAAATGGGCAGATCAAACACCGCCTGCTGGCCATCCTTGCCTGCCACCCGTTGGGCCAGCCGCTTGCCGGCCCAGGTTGAAAACGAGACACCATTGCCGCCATAGCCAAGCGCATGCCAGATGGCTTGTGCCGGATCGGGTCGGGTAATGCGTGGCATCATGTCGTGACTCACATCGACCCAACCCCACCAGGAGTAATCGATCTGAATGCCCGCCAGTGGCGGAAATTTGCGCGCAATCGCGTCGGTCAGCAGTTTGAGGTGCACGGGGTTGTGCGCGTCGGCCCCGGTGATCGAGCTGCGGCTGCCCAGCTGCAAGCGGTTGCCTTCCAGCAAGCGGTAGTAAAAACGCAGCGTGCGTGTGTCGGTCAAAAAAGTTTTGGAGACAAAATTGCAGGCCTTGAGCTCAGCGTCCGTCAGCACCCGCGTGACCAGCGAGTTCGACAGAATCGGCAGGATTTTGTTTCTCACTTCGCCGTGCAGCTTCTGGCCGGTGTAGCCACCGGTGCACACCACCACACGCCGTGCTCGCACCACACCGCGCGGGGTACGCAAGTGGTGCACGCCCGCATGCGTCTCCCACCCCAGCACAGGGCTGGCTGGGTGAATTTTGACGCCCAGCTCGCGCGCTTTGCGCAGCATGCCAAAAGTGAATTTCAGCGGATGAACGCCCACACCCTCGCGCTCGAGGATGGCGCCGCAGTGCTCGCGCTCGTCACAGTACTGCTCACGCACCTGCTCGGCCGTCAGGATTGGGGTGTTGTAGCCAAACATGCGATCACGCACATCGGCCAGGTTTCGCAAATAGGCCAGTTTTTCTGGCCGATGGGCGAGATAGAGGTGCCCGCCGTCAAACGCCTCACAGTCAATTTGGCGCGTCAAGTCCTTGAAGTTCTCAAAGCCCGTACGGATCTCGCGATCGAGCCTGATCGCCGTATCAAGCCCGTAGCGCTCAATCCACTGCGAACGCGACAGACGGCCACTGGCGTTCTGCCCCTGCCCCCCGGAGCGACTCGAACAACCCCAAGCCGTCTGGTTGGCCTCCAGCACCACAGCATTGATCTGATGATCCTGGGCCAAGTACATCGCCGTGGAAACGCCGGTAGAGCCTGAACCAATCACGACCACGTCGGCATCGAGATCACCCTCCAGTGGCCCATCGTCGGCAGGCGGCCTGCCCGCCGAGGCCACCCAGTAACTCGGAGAGTAGTCGCGTCCAATGCCTGGGTTGGTGTCGACCAAGGGGTCATAAGCCGGGTCATACGCATCCAGCACAGTGCCCGACATCACAGAAGCGTCACGTGTGTTCATCAGGTTTCAACGCCTATTTTTTATGCACAGACTCTTATGCAGAGACGATTGCCGGCCTGTCCTTGCGGTAGGCATCCTTGATATGAATCAGGCCATCTTTGAAAGTAAAGATGTCAACGCCATCGGCGTCAAACCGTGCGCCGTCTGATGCGCGTGTGGCCACAAAAGTCCACTCGGAAAAACCGCGGTTATCAGATACCACATCGACGCCGCGCGAGACCCACTGTGCATCAGGGAAAGCAGCGAACGTCGCCTCAAACGCTTTCTTCACGGCATCACGCCCTTGGATCACAGTGCCTTCACGCGAGTCACCCATGGCCGTGCGGAAGGTGCAGTCAGGCGTCATCATGTCAATCAAGGCTTGGGCGTCATGGCGGTTAAACGCCTGGCCGAAGGCCTTGAGCAAATGTTGCTTTTGAATTTCAGTTGTCATCACACTTCCCTTGTCAGTCACTTAGGCCTTGCCTTTCCATGGCACCACTTTTTTCTCAATCCAGCGCATCAGCAAATCGAACAGATACGCCACCACACCAATGACCACAATTCCCATCACCACAATGTCGGTGCGCAGAAAATTAGAGGCATTCAAAACCATCTGCCCCAATCCGAGGTTGGCCGCCACCATCTCCGCAGCCACCAAGGTGGTCCAGCCAAAGCCAACGGCGATGCGCATGCCCACCAAAATCTCGGGCAGCGCCGAGGGCACGACCACGTGCCAGATCACTTGCCGGTAGCTCGCACCCATGGAGTACGCCGCGTTGATTTGCTCCTGGGAGGCGCTCTTCATGCCCGATCGGGCTGCCAGCGCCAGCGGCGCGAAGCACGACAGGTAAATCAAAAACACCTTGGGAACCTCCCCAATGCCCAACCAGATGATGATCAGCGGCAAATAGGCCAGTGGCGGCAGCGGACGGTAGAACTCGATGGGCGGATCAAAAATTCCGCGTGCCCAACGGCTCATGCCCATGGCAATGCCAATAGGCACTGCCGTCACGCAAGCCAACAGGAAAGCCAGAAACACACGGCTCATGCTCGCCGCAAAGTGATCCCACAAGGGCTGATCATTGGCCTGGCCCGTCAGGTATTGGTAGAACTGTTCGGCCACTGCCACTGGGCTGGGCAGAAACAAGGGCTTGACCCAACCCGCGGCACTGATGGTGAACCACATGGCGAACAGGATGATCACGGTCACCACGCTGATAACCAGGCTTGGGCCCTCACCAGGCACTTTGAAGCGGCTGGTCTTGAGTTTGGCGTCTTCAGACATGCTCGGTCTCCCGGTTATGGATCAATGCCAGGATCTCTTCGCGCATGCGAATGAATTCAGGCGACGATTTCACCTGTCGCGCGTTGTGGTGGCTCAGGAACTCTCTGGAAAAAGGCAAGTCGTCATAAGACTTCGTGATGCGCCCAGGACTGGGGCTCATGACGATCAGGCGCGTGGCCAGAAACAAGGCCTCCTCAACAGAATGTGTGATGAAGAAGACCATCTTGTTGGTGCGCTGCCAGGCCTCGAGCAAGATCTCTTGAACCTGCTCACGCGTGAACGCATCCAGCGCGCCCATAGGCTCGTCCATCAACAGCAGTTCGGGGTCATTGGCCAAGGCCCGGGCAATACCCACGCGCTGCTGCATGCCGCCGGAGAGCTCGTAGATCGCGCGGTCACCGTATTTTTCAAGACCGACGAGCGCCAGCTTGTCGTTGGCAATGCGCTCACGCTCAGCCTTGCCCACGCCGCGCAGCTTCAGGCCCAGCGCCACGTTAGAGCGCACCGACAGCCAGGGCATTAGCGTGTGCTTCTGAAACACAACACCCCGGTCGGCTCCCGGGCCGGTTACTGGTTGGCCATCGAGCAAGATTTCGCCCGACGATGGCGGTAAAAATCCGGCGATGCAATTGAGCAAGGTGGTCTTGCCACAACCGGAGGCCCCCAGGGCGACCACAAAGTCACCGTCTCTCATGGCCAGATTGACTGGCGCCAGAGCCTGCAGGGTGCCGCCTTTGACCTCGTAGTTGACGGTCAGTTCGCGAATATCAAGCGTTGGCATAAGGCATTGCGCTCACAAAAACACAGGTAAAAAAAGGGCGGCGCTAGAGCCGCCCTGTCTGTATGTCCCGCTCGCTGGGTTTTATTTACCCATGGCCTTGTTGACGTAGTAGTTGGTCACGTAAGGGCTGTAGTCTTTTTTGACTTCAGTCACACGACCTTGCTCTTTGAGGAAGTCAGCGGTGTAAGCCAAGGCCTTCACAGCGCCACCACCCAGCCAAGTTGCAGAAGCCTGCTCTTGAGCGGTCGGGAACTTGTAGAGCTTCATCAACTCAGGCACGTCCTTGGCATCAGCACCACTCCACTTGGCAACGGCCTTGCCCTGGGCGGAAGTCGCGGTGTAAGCGCCGGGGTTCTTGCGGTACTCGTCGTCGGCCTTGATCAGCAGCTTGACCATCGTGACCATGAAAGCCTCGTTGGCCTTGGCCCATTTGGCATTGACCACCAGGCCATCAAAAGTCGGGAAACCCTTGGCACCGATCGTGCCAGAGTCGGCAATGACCTTGCCGTTACCCTTGATTTTGCTCAGCACTGGGTTCCAGATGAAGGTGGCGTCAATATCGCCACGCTCCCAGGCGGCACCGATTTCTGGTGGGCGCATGTTCAGGATGTTGACCGACTTGGTGTCAACGCCTTCCATTTTCAGAACGGCCATCAGCTGGTAGTGCGCGGTAGACACGAACGGCGTGGCGACTTTCTTGCCCTTGAGGTCTTTGACGCTGTTAACGCCAGAGCCATTGCGGGCGATCAGCGCCTCGGCTTGCGAGATGTCATCCAGAATCCAGAACAGCTGGATGTCCTGACCTTGAGTGGCAGCTGCCGTCACAGGGCTGGAGCCCGCCTCACCGACCTGAACGTCACCCGAGGCCATTGCCTTGATCACGTCGCCACCGCCGCCAAACTGGCGCCATTTGATCTTGTAGCCGGTCTGCTTTTCCAGCTCGCCAGACTCCATTACCGTGCGCCACGGCACGAGCATGTCTTGGTAGGCGAAGGTAACTTCCTTGGCCTGAGCAAACGCGGTGCTGCTCAAAACGCTCAACGCCACAGCGCTAAGCAGTTGTCTCTTGTTCAAACGCATACAAATCTCCTTCAATGAAAGTGAAACATGGCTCGCGCGCCCCCCAAGCTGTAGCTGCATTATTGACACAGACAGGCACCATTCATAGGTCCAGCGGCCAACCTTTGATGGTGCCAGAGCCTAAGGAAAACCCTAAGCCGCAAGCGTATCCACAGGCGCGAATCAATGCTGGACCAAAAGATTCAGACGTGGGCTCTGTTAAGCGAGAGGAGCGCTGCGCGCAGGATGCGGCCAATCATCTGGCAGTCCTGATCGGTCAGCGTCAAGGCAATGCGCATGTCGCACAAGCCCTGCATCAGGCCCAAAGAGGCCGGAACTGCGGGCTGTTGGCGCAGGTAGTGCCAATGGGTGTAGTTGCTGGTGAAGCCCTGCGCCTGCTCACGTCCGAACCATTTGATGTGCAGGCCGCAGCGATCACAAAACGCCATCACCTGCTCGATCTGTTTCGGTGACAAATCCAGGGTGAACTGAATCGAGCTGGCGACGTATTCCTCCTGGGGATCTCGTGCGGGCACAAGCACATGTGGCAGCGCCGACAAAACGGACTCAAGCTGGGCGTACAAACGGTTCCAGGTTCGGGCGCGTCGAGGCAACTCAGCCAGTTGCGGCCGAAGCATGGCCGCCGCCGCGTTGGACATGCGCATGCTGAAATTGGGGATCTGATGCTTCCAGCGGTCAAACACCTCCATCGGTGGGCGACACAGATGTTGTGCATAAATCATGTAGCTGCCCGAATACAGGATGGCCTTGGCACAAATGTCATCGTCGTCGGTGACCAGCAGCCCACCCTCGCCCGAGTTGATGTGCTTGTAGGTCTGCGTGCTAAAGCACCCAACACGGCCCCATGTGCCGCTGTAACGCCCCGCCCACTTGGCGCCCATGGTGTGCGCGCAGTCTTCAACCAGCGCAATGCCATGCGCATCACAAATCGACTTGACCGCCTGCATGTCCGCAATGTGCCCACGCATGTGTGAAATCAGAAAAACCTTGGCACCACTGCTGGCGGCCTTGCGCTCCAGGTCTTGCAGGTCTGGGGTGTAGGCCGCTGTAGTCTCCACCAGAACCGGGTCAGCGCCGGCATGCGCGATCGCACCCGGCACCGGCGCCAGGGTGAAGGTGCTGGTGAGCACCTTGTCGCCGGGTTCAACACCCAAAGTCTTGAGCGCCACAAACATGGCCGCGCCGCAAGAACTCAGCGCCACGCAGTACTTGCTGCCAACATAAGCGGCGTATTCTTGCTCCAGCAACGAGGGTTCGGGCAACTGGCCCTTGATTTCGCCGTAGCGGTGCAGCCGGCCGTCTTGCATCAGCTCAGTGGCACGCGCAATTCCCACTGCGGGTATGGGCTCGGGTTGGCTCAGGTCGATGTCAAAGCGCAGCGCGCCTTGCTCATCCATAGCGGGTTCGGGTTGAAGGTGCGCTTCAGCCATGGCGCGCGTGTCCCCCCAAAGTTCCGAGCTCAAAAGCCTCGTTGGGGTAGTATTTTTTCAGGCGGATGTCGCCGGTCAGTGCATGCCCTTCCATGCCCTCAAGCCTGGAAATGCGTGCCGCTACCTGCCCCACAGCGCGGGACGCGTCGCGTGTCAAACGCTGCCAGGTTACGGTCTTGATGAACTTACCTACCGACAAACCACCCGAATAACGTGCAGCGCCACGCGTGGGCAGGATGTGGTTGGTGCCGCTGCATTTATCGCCGTAGGCCACCGTGGTCTCCTCGCCTAAAAACAATGATCCGTAGTTGCTCAGGTTCTGCAGCCACCAGTCCAAGTCTTTGGCCATGACCTGCAGGTGTTCACAAGCATAGCGGTCACTGACTTCAACCGCTTGCTCACGGCTGTCCACCACCACAATCTCGGCATAGTCGCGCCAGGCCGCCGTGGCTGCTGCGCGAGCCAAATCAGGCAAGGCGGCAATCACATCAGGTGCGCGGCGCAGTACTTCCTGGCCCAGCGCCTCTGAAGTGGTAATCAGCCACACGGGTGAATCGGGCCCGTGCTCAGCCTGACCAATCAAATCCATGGTGACGATGGCCGGGTCAGCCGTCTCATCGGCAATCACGGCCGACTCAGTTGGGCCGGCAATCACATCAATACCCACCTGGCCAAAGAGCATGCGCTTGGCCTCGGCCACAAAGCGATTACCCGGGCCAACGATGATGTCAGCTGGCTTGCCGGTGAATAAACCATTGGCCAGCGCGGCGACTGCCTGCACGCCACCGAGCGCCAGCACGGTACTGGCGCCGCACAATTGCATGGCGTAGAGGATGGCAGGGTGAATGCCCGCATCGCGACTGGCGGGCGTGGCCGCCACAATGTTTTTGACACCAGCCACCGAAGCGGTTCCGACGCTCATGATGGCGCTGGCGGCGTGCGCATAGCGACCGCCAGGCACGTAGCAGCCTGCCGTCTGACAGGGGATCAGCCTTTGCCCCACTAAAAGGCCCGGCATCAGTTCGGTCTGAAACTCCTGCATCGAATCTTTTTGGTGACGGGCGAACGCTTGCACACGGTCTCGGGCAAACCGAATATCGTCTTTGACCCCAGCGCTGAGCGACTTCTCGGCTTTGGCAAACGCTTCTGGGCCCACCACGATCTCACCATCCCAACCATCGAGGTCTTTGGCGTACTGCCGCGCTGCATCCTCTTTGCCCAGCGCAATGGCGTCGAGCATCTGGCGCACGGTTGCCGCAGTGGAAGTGTCAATCGCCTGCTGAGGCGGGTTGGCTTTTTTGATGTAGTGCATGACAAAGCGCTTTCGAAAAAAATACTGCGAACCCCAGCCGCACCAGGGCAAATTCAAAACCCAACATCCTAATCGCCAATCAAGGTCCGACAAAGTGCCAGATCGGAACTTTTGTAGAGCCAGCACCTAAGGCTTGTTTGCGCCGCACTATGCCCGCGTTTGGGCCAGCCGGGGTGAATCACCGGCGCCGTGCTGAAACCGGCCAACCGAATCAGTGGCCTCGGTCGCTGGCCAAGGACCGGTAGGCCTGCGCTAAAGCCAGGATGCCGGGCTCGATCTGGTTGGCCGCAATGGAAGACAGGCGCAGGCGAAAAAACGGACAGGGGTAAGGCTGCTTGCCAAAAAAAACATCGCCCGATTCGATCAAGACCCCCAGCTGCCGGCACTTGGCAGCGAGCTCTGCAGCATCGACCCAGGCGGGCGTGCGCACCCAGATCGACGCCCCGCCAGCGGGCATGGTGAATTCGAATTCGGGCAGGCAATCGCCCAAGGCCTTGGTCGCGATCTGAAGGCGCTCGCCCATGGCTGCATTCACACGCCGGGTTAAGGACTCGTGGTGTCCAAGGCTCAGGAACAAGGCATACACGTGCTGCAAGAAAGCGCTGGGATGGCGCAACATCGAGTGCCGAATGGCACGCAGCTCACGAATCAAGGCCTGCGGTGCCACGATAAAGCCCAGGCGCAGCGCTGGCGAGAGCGACTTGGAGACCGAGCCCACATAAATCACCCGACCGCCACGGTCCATGCTTTTAAGCGCGGGCACGGGCTCCCCGGCGTACAAGTTCTCAGCCTCGTAGTCGTCTTCGATCAGCACAAAATCTTGAGTCCGGGCCAAGTGCAGCAGCTCGCGACGACGCTCAAGGCTTAAGGTCACCGTGGTCGGGCTTTGGTGCGAAGGTGTCACAAACAAGTAGTCAAGCTCAGGCAAGCTTTCCAGCACCAGGCCTTCACTGTCCACAGGCACCTCAACAAAACGTGGCTCACGCAGCGAGAAACTGTTTCGCGCATGCACATGACCGGGCTCCTCCAGGCCAACCCGGGTGCTTTGCTTGAACAGGGTCTCCGCAATCAGGTAATACGCCTGCTGGGCACCGATGGTGATCATGATCTCCTCATCCAGCGCAAACACGCCACGGCTGGGAAGAACCCTTTTGCGGATCTGCTCGATCAGCTCGGCCACATCATCGGTCTCAAAATCTGGCGCCCAGCGCGCCAGTTGCGAACGCGCCAGCGTGCGAACGCAACACTCCCGAAAGTCCTCTGCTGGAAAGATCTCGGGGTCGTAAGTGCCATAGACAAAGGGGTAGCGGTAATCGCTCCAGCGCTCGGGCTTGTGCAAGGTGCGCAGTTTGGTCTGTGATCGAACCACGCGCGCAGCCCAGTCCGGTGGTGAGCTACCGCTGCCCGCCAATGGATCCGATGCTCTGACAGGCCGAGGCTGGGCCTGGGCCGCCACAAAAATGCCCGTTCTTGGGCGCGACTCCAGAAACCCCTCATCCACCAGGTGCTGGTAAGCCAGCGTGACCGTGTTGCGGCTAATCGACAGCGCAGCTGCCAAGTCGCGTGAAGACGGAATCATGGTTCCAGCGGGCAACAAGCCGCCCAAAATCGCGTCGACCACTACACGACGCAAGCGCGCCTGCAGCGGCAGGCCCGACAGGGCGGTATCGGCCATCATGTGCGCCCATGGGATGGATAAGGCAGAAGCTCTCATGCAGAAACCAAAAAAATCTAAGCGGTATGCCAAGCGGCGCACAAATCCACACGCCAGTTAGCGCTGGTAATTGTGCAGCAGCAGCTTGGCCACGCCGCCACTGAGCACGGATTGTGAAACAGTGCACCACACGCTCGGGGTCAGACCGCAGTGCACCGCTCAAAAACCGGTAAATTCAATCAAATCAACTAGATGAATTTATCGGACAAGCCTACAATCGGCCTGACGTCAACCCAACCGGAGACCACCATGCAGACCAACTCCGATGTAGCCAGCCCAGTGGGTGGCACCCACTTGTACAAACACATCGAGCAGGAACTGACCCAATCCATTCATCAAGGGCAATACAAGCCTGGTGACCCCCTGCCCGCCGAGAAATTTTTGGCACAGCGCTTCGGGGTGAGCATCGGCACCTTGCGCAAGGCCGTCGACAGTCTTGTGGGGCGCGGCGTATTGCTGCGCCAGCAAGGGCGCGGCACGTTTGTGGCCAGGCATAACAAAGACCGCTACCTATTTGCGTACTTTCATGTGGTCCGACAAGACGGTGTCAAGACCTACCCGCTGTTAGAGCTGGCTTTGTTTACCCACACCAAGGCCGACAAACAGGTGGCTAAGCGCCTTGACGTCGGTACAGGCAGCCGGGTGTTCAAACTAGTCAATATCCTCCATCTGCACGGACGGCGCGTTGTGATTGACGAAATTTATTTGCCGGAAAAAATGTTCCCCGATCTCACCGAAAGCATCGTCCGTGATCGCCCCAGCACGCTCTACCAGCTGTACCAGGAGCAATTTGGACTGACGGTGGTCAAGGCCGAGGAACGACTGCGCGCCGTCAAGGCCGATGCACTCAAGGCCAGTACATTGAATGTGCCTGAGGGCGAGCCCCTGCTGCAGGTGATTCGCGTGGCCCAATCCTTCAACCAACAGCCCATAGAACTGCGCTATTCGTTCGTCAACACCAGTGACTACGAATACTTTGCCGAGCTCACGCCAACGGCCTAGCGAAGTGGATTATTTGCCACCGCGCCTAGTGCTAAGCGGCTGAGCCACAGGCTCAGGCGCGAGCGTCCTCTTTGATCATGTCGGCAGCTTTTTCGGCCATCATGATCACCGGCGCGTTGGTATTGCCTGACACCAAGGTGGGCATGGCCGAACAATCCACCACGCGCAGCCCCTCTACCCCTCGCACGCGCAAGCGCGCGTCGAGCACGGCATCAGGGCCGGTACCCATCTTGCAGGTACCACTCGGGTGAAAGATGGTCGCACCACTCTCGCGGCAAAACTGCAGCAGTTCTTCGTCAGAGCTGCGCTGCAGTCCGGGCTTGAGTTCCTCTTCGGTGTAATCGGCCATCGCTGGCGTCTGCGAAAGTTTTCGTGCAAAACGCACCGATGCCACGGCGCAGCGCCGATCCAGTTCAGCACTGAGGTAATTGGCTTTCATGCTGGGCGGCACCCGGGTATCTGGGGTGGTGATATGCACCGTGCCCCGCGACTCCGGCCGCAATTGGCAGACACTGAAGGTGAAGCCTGGAAAATCATGCGGCTTGGCCCCGGCCATATCGGCAGACAGCGTGGCAAAGTGGAACTGAATGTCCGGCCGAGAGTCCTCATCGGTTGGGCTGGGCAGGATCTGGGTGAAAAGCCCGCCTTGATTGATACCCACACCCAAAGGCCCACCGCCAGTGAACATCCATTGCAGACCAATCTTCGCCGAGCGCCAGATGCTGCGCAAATCGTCGTTGGTGGTGATTGGCTTTTTGCACCTGAACAGCAGGCGAAACTGCAAATGGTCTTGCAAGTTCTCGCCCACGCCAGGCAAGTCATGAACCACCGGGATGCCAAGCTGCTGCAGTCGTTCGGCCTGGCCCACACCCGAGCCCTCCAGCAACTGCGGGCTTTGAATGGCGCCCGCAGACAGAATCACCTCGCGGCGCGCCATGATGCGAACTTCCTGCCCATCCCGAACAGCCAGGACGCCAACAGCCCGCTTGCCCTGAAAAATAATTTTTGTCACCTGGGTGTTGGTCATCACCCGCAAATTACGGCGTGAGCGCGCTGGCTTCAGATAGGCTACAGCGGTGCTCGACCGCCAGCCCCTTCGGGTGAACAACTGGAAGTAGCCCACACCCTCCTGATCGCCATCGTTGAAATCGTCGTTGCGCGGCACACCCAGGCTGTTGGCGCCACGAATAATGGCTTCCATGAGTTCATGACGGCTCTTGATATCCGAACATGAAACCGGACCGGCGCCACCGTGCGTAGCCGACTCGCCCCTGGAATTGCTTTCGAGCTTTTTGAAATAAGGCATCACCTCATTCCATGACCAGCCCTGGCAGCCCTGCGCTGACCAGGCATCGTAGTCCTGAGGTTGACCACGCACATAGACCAGCCCATTGATCGAGGACGACCCACCGAGTGTCTTACCGCGTGGCCAGTAGACCTCCCGCTGGTTCATGCCCGGCTCCGGATCAGTCTTGAACATCCAGTTGTACTTTGGATTGAACATTGTCTTGCCGTAGCCAATCGGGACGTGGATCCAAAGATAGCGGTCTGGCGGCCCCGCTTCGAGCAACATCACTTCGCAATCGGGCTGCTCGGACAGACGGTTGGCCAGCACGCAGCCGGCGCTGCCCGCGCCAACCACCACATAGTCGACTTGCTCCTGACCTGCTGTCATCAACTCACTCCCCCAGGAACCTTGGCAACCACAATGCGATATCCGGGAAAATGGCGATCAGCAGCAAACCTATCAGCTGCAAGACCATGAACTGCATCATGCCCTTGTAAATGTCACCCAAGTCCCACTCCGGAACCACACCCTTGAGAAAGTAGGCTGACATCGCCACCGGTGGCGATAGCCAAGCCGTCTGCAGACAGACTGCAACCATGATGCCAAACCAGGTCATGTCAAAACCCAGTTTGGTCACCAGGGGGATCAGGAAGGGAACCACAATCAGGACGATGGGCACCCACTCCAGCGGCCAAGCCAGCAGAAATATGCCGATCATCACGATGGTCAGCAGCAGGTAGGGGTTCATCTCCAGGCTCAGCAACCACTCCGTGATCATGGTGGGGGTGCCCAAACGGGCAAACACCGCACCAAAGAAATTGGATGCTCCCACCAAGAAAAGGATCAGAACAGAAATCTGAAGTGTCTTGACCAGGGATTCCTTCAGCACGGAAAAATTGAACTTGCCGTAGGATGCGGTCAGCAACACGGCGCCTAAAGCACCGCATGCCGCACCCTCAGTGGGTGTTGCCAATCCGAACATGATGCTGCCCAAGGCAGACAGCACCAGAGCCGCCGGTGGCACCAGACCGCGAAAGAACTCTGCCCATACCGCCTTGCGGTCATCCACGATCATCTCCTGCGGCAAAGGAGGTCCCAGCTCCGGGTTAATCCAGCAACGCACCATGGCATACAAGGTAAACAGTGCCGCCAACATGAGGCCTGGCACCACCGCCGCAGAGAACAGGGTCGTGACCGGCACCTCCAGAATGGGCCCCATCACCACCAACATGATCGATGGCGGAATCAGAATTCCGAGGGTTCCGCCAGCCGCGATCAAACCGGCCGATAGCTGTACATCGTATTTGGAGCGGATCATCGACTTGCCGGCCATGATGCCCAAAATCGTGACAGATGCACCCACGATGCCAGTGGCCGCCGCAAAAATGGTTGCCACAAACATCACCGCCAAATACAGTGATCCGCGGGTTCTTGCCAGCAGCTGCTGGCAAGAATCAAACAGGCGCTCCATCAGGTTGGCCTGCTCCATCATGATGCCCATGAACACAAACAAGGGTACCGCAGAGAGTGTCTGCTCCATCATTGAGGAGTAAAACTGCAAGGTCATCTGGTAGAACACCAGCTCCCCAAAGCCCCAGTAACCGAAGGCGATACCCAGAAAAATCAGCAGAAACGAAATGGGGTAGCCAATGAAGATGCCGACCAACATGGCCAGGATCATGAAAAGACCAATGATTTCCGGGGACATGTTCAAGCCCATTCTCCGCGTGTGTACGCGTAAATTGATTTCAGAAGTTCAGAAATGCCCTGCAGGGTCAGAAACACAATGGCGACTGGCACAGCCATCTTGATCGGCCCCAGATAAGGCATCCACGCGGTTTCCATGCCACGCTCGGCGCGGACCACAGAAGTCCAAGCCCAATCAGCCGAGACCCAAAAAAACACCAACATCGCAGGAAGGAACAAAAACACATACATGGTGATATCGATCAGGGACTGAGTCTTCACCGTCCAATTCCGATACAAAAAATCCGAACGTATGTGTACGCCTTTTTGCAGCGCGTAACCCGCACCGAGCATGAACATCGCGCCAAAAAGCATGCGGGAAATGTCGTAAGCCCATACCGTGGGAGCGGTGAACACGTATCGAGCCACCACCTCATAGACCATGGACAGCATCAAGGGGATCGTCAACCAGGAAAGCAACGCGCCAAAACGTACGCTGATGGTGTCGATGGTTCGAATCCATTTTTGCATCCATGCAGGCATGTCTGCTGGCAACGCATCGCCATCACCACGACGCGACGCGATCATTTCGTCCGATCGGACGTCAATTTCTTCTGTCATATTCGATCAGGCCCACCCTGTTTAGGGGCAGGCCTGCCTCTGGTTCAAAAATCAAGCAGGAAAAAAAAGAAGACTTATTTCTTTTGCTTGGCCAGAACGTCCGCGTAAGCGCCGGTAATACCCGCGTTGGACTTCTGCGAACCAGCCCAATAGGGAATTGCCATGGCGGCAAAGGAACGCTGACTTTCCCAGACTTTCTTGAAAAATGCGTTTTCGGCCGCGTTCTTCTCGAAAGCCTTCATTGCAGCTGCACCGTACTCCTTGAAGTAGTCAGCAGGCGTGTCATGCAACTTAACGCCGTACTTGGTGGTCAGCTCGTGCAAGGCCTTGCCGTTTTCCAAAATACGGTAACTGTGCGCTTTCATCAAGGCTGCATTACCGGCAACTTCGATTGCCTTGCGTTGCCGCTCACTCATCTTCTTCCAGACATCGCCATTGATGTAGAGGTCTGCGTTCACCACGTTCTGGTGCAAGCCCTGCAGGTAGTAATGCTTGAGCGCCTTCTGGAAACCAAAAGTCATGTCAGGCTTGGGGCAGCACCATTCAGCAGCGTCAATCACCCCTTTTTGCAGGGCCGGAAGAATATCGCCACCGCCCATGGCCACCGAGGCTACGCCGATGTCCTTGTAGATCTGGCCTGGGATGCCCGGAGGTGTGCGAAAGCGCAGTTTGCGGAAATCAGCCATGCTATTGATGGGCTCCTTGAACCAACCCAGAGCTTCCGGGCCGACGGGCTGAAGCATGATGCCCTTGACGTTCATCTTCATCTCTTTCCAGAGCTGGTCATACAGAGCCTGACCACCACCATACTGGTACCAGGACAGCCAGGCCAGATTGTCCAAACCGACCCCCGAACCTGCCGCCGGCGAACCAAACAAAGTGGCTGCTGGATGCTTGCCTGACCAGTAATGCGTCCAGGCAAAACCACCTTCAATCAGCCCTTTGTCAACCGCATCAAGGGTATCGGCAACGGCGACCACGGCACCCGCTGGCAACACCTCCATGGTGATGGTGTTGTCAGTCAGCGCGGCCACATCCGATGCAAAGTCTTTGAGCATGGTGATTTCGTCAGCGGTAGTTGGGATCACCGACTGAATGCGAATCTTGATCTTTGGATCCGACGCTACAGCAGCTGTGGGGGCTGCCAGGGCAAAAATGCTGGCGCAAGCCAACACTGCGCCAAGTTTACGTACGACTTGTTTCATCTTCTCTATCTCCTTGGTTTATCAATTTGAGGCAATTCGCCCCAAGGTTCATGGAATCAAACAACTTAACAGGTGTTTACCGTTAGCCTCCTTCCTTCGTTACGACGCGCTCAAAGCGCTGGTTCCAACACAATCTTTGCTGACGCTGTGCGTCCGTGATGCAGGTCAGAGAAGGCTTGGGCCCCGTCCGCCAGGGGTCGTCGCTCCACCCAGCTCAAATCGCCAAACACGCCACGTGACAAGGCCTTCACCGTGGCCTGAAGGTCAGCCATGCTGTAGGTGTAGGTACCAAGCAGGGTGATCTCGGCCAGGGTTAGTTTTCGCATATCGATTTCGCTGGCCCAATCCTGCAGCCCGATGTGCATCACCACCGACCCCGGGGCCACCGCATGCAGCGCCAACTTTCTCGTCACCGCACTGCCCACGGCATCAATGACGTAATCAAACGCGCTCTCCTGAACTTGCTCCGCTCTCGGGTCGAATGCAACGCATTGGGTGTGACGCTGCAAGGAAGCCCGACGCAGTTCATTGACCTCAGCCACATGAAGCTGATCCACACCATAGTGGCGCAGCATCAAGGCGGCGAGCATGCCAACCGCGCCACCGCCAATGACCAGCACCCGGCACTCCGGCAAAGGACGCACGAGCGAGCGCATGGACAGGTTGATGGCATGCAAAGCCGTCGCGGCAGGCTCGGTCAAGGCGCCAGCCATTGAACTCATGGAGTCGGGCAGGGCGATCAGGCAACGGCCCGGTATGCTCATTTTTTCCGCGAAAGCACCGGGCCGGCTCATGCCCACCATGGTTCGGTTGGAACACAGGTTGTCGCGCCCCTGCAAACAGTAGCTGCAGCGGCCACAGGTGATCAAGGGGTTCCCGGTCACCCGCTGGCCAGCCTGCCACAAGGACGAGGCGGAGGACTCGATCGTTGCTGCAAACTCATGCCCGAGCACCAGGCCCGGCTTGCGTCGCGGGTCGTGCCCGTGGTAGGCATGCATATCCGAGCCGCAGATGCCGGCGGCATCGATTCGCAAAACAACTTCCTCGCTTTGCAGCTCGGGGGCCGGGCGATCCAGTAACTGGACTTCATTGGGCTGCGTGTACACCAGAGATTTCATAACAATCCAAACCTTATCAGGACTATAGAGCGGTGTAGCCACCATCGACCATCAGGGTTTGCCCCGTGATGTAAGCGCTGGCCGGGCTGGCGAGAAACACCGTAACACCATACAAATCATCCAATCGACCGTTGCGCCCGATGGCTGTCTTTTGCGCATGCCCCTCCCGCAGGTTGTCGTCGTTGAAGACCGGCTCGGTCAGGGGCGTCGGGAAAAATCCGGGGCCAATGGCATTGCAGGTGATGCCTTTGGACGACCATTCCTGCGCGATAGCCCGCGTCAACTGGACCACGCCACCTTTGCCGGCACCGTAAGGCGCGCTATTGGCAAAGGCGCGGGTGGATTGCAAAGAGGCGATATTGATCACTCGTCCATAGCCACGCTGCGCCATGCCGGGCGCTAGCGCCTGGGTCAGAAAAAATGGCGCTGCCAGATGAAGCGCCAACTGTTGGTCCCAGGCGTCAGGCGTCACCGCCGTAAAACCCTGGCGCAAATTCACTCCTGCCGCGTTCACCAGGATATCAACCACACCCAGCGCGTTGATGGCCTGCCCCACAGCAGGCAAATCATGGGTGTGTCCCAAGTCAGCCGCGAAGGTAGCGCATTCAATTCCCTGCTCAGACAAGCGCCTGGCTGCGGCTGACAACTCAGAAGCCCGCCTGGCCACCAGAATCGGTTTCGCACCTGCCAAGCCTAGGGCCGTGGCCATGGCCTCACCAATGCCAGAGTTGCCTCCAGTCACCACAGCCGTTCTACCGCTGAGGGAAAACAGGTCAAGAACGTTGCTGGAATTCATGGCGCCAAACTTTGGGTTGATAGTCTTATAAGGTCACCGCTTCACCCAGGTCAAACTTCTCACCTGGACAGTACTTGGCCAATCGGTCATCGGCTGTGCGGGCATGGGCTTCCATCCCTTCGAGCCGGCTGATGCGTGCGGTGACCAGCCCGATGTCGCGACTGGCCTCACGGGTCATACGCTGCCAGGTCAGGACCTTCATGAACTTATGAACCGATAAGCCGCCGGAATAACGTGCCGCGCCTTTGGTCGGTAACACATGGTTCGTACCTGCGGCCTTGTCGCCGTAGGCCACCGTAGTTTCCTCACCCAAGAACAGCGAGCCGTAGCAGGTCAGGGTTTCAAGCCACCAGTCCAGGTCTCGCGCCTGCACCTCAAGGTGCTCGCTGGCGTATTTGTCGGATATGGCAGCCACCTCTTCACGCGTGTCACACACAATGACTTCACCGTAGTCGCGCCAAGCACTACCGGCTGCATCGCGCGCGATGGGGGGCAGCTTTTCAATCAGCTCCGGCACCAGCCTCATCACCTCTTTGGCCAGAGGCTCGCTGGTCGTAAACAACCAGGCTGGCGACTCATGCCCATGCTCGGCCTGACCGACCAAATCACTGGCGACCATAGCCGCATCAGCACTGTCATCGGCGATCACGGCCACCTCTGAGGGGCCGGCAAACACATCGATACCCACCTTGCCGAACAGGGTGCGCTTGGCTTCGGCCACAAACTTGTTGCCAGGCCCCACCACCACATCGGCCGGCTTGCCTGTGAACAAGCCATTGGCCATGGCAGCAATGGCCTGCACACCACCAAGCGTCATGATCACATCGGCGCCAGCGGCCTTGAACGCGTACAGCAGATAGGGGTGAATGCCACCGCCACGGTAGGGGCTGGAACAGGCGATGATGGTTTTCACACCGGCCGCCTTGGCGGTGGCCACCGTCATATAGGCCGAAGCAATGTGTGCGTAGCGGCCCGAAGGCGCGTAGCAACCCACCACATTCACCGGCAAGACCTTCTGACCGGCAATCACCCCAGGGTGCAACTCGGTCTGGAAACTCTCGGTACTGTTTTTCTGGGCCACCGCAAAGTCATAAACCTGCTTGCAGGCGAAATCGATATCGCGCCTCACATGGTCCGGGACATCCTTGATGGCCTGGGCAATCGCCGCCTCGGACATCACGATGTCGCCGCTCCACTTGTCAAGCTTGAGGGCGTAGTCACGAACCGCTTGCTCGCCACGTTGGTCAATATCTGCCAACATCTCGGTGACAACTTTTTGTGCTGTCGCTGTTTCGGTTTCGGCGGTTTTGCTGGCCTTCTTCAAATATTTCACAGACATCTGCAATTCCTCAGGTGTGGCCAATCAGGCGCATTCATACAAACGGGTTAACACAAATTCCCGAAGATCCAATGCCAGGCAGCGATGAAGAGATCGTTCGGAGTGCACAGCGCCCATCGGGCGCAACCTGCCGCAGGTTTATACCAAGTTGATTGCACGTTTTTTGCAGAACGGAGAAGTCCACTTTGACGTGTACAGACTTGACGCTAGCTGGGGGGTTGGCTGGATGGCGCAAGCCTGGAAACTATAACGAGATTTCACAAAAATTCAACTAAATGACTTGTATGTATTTGTGAATCGTTCCAAAAATTGTGGCCTGCCCTGCTGCCCCGATTGTTTCAGTCATTTCAGCCCCAAGTCCGCGAACTCGGCTGGGTCCGTGACGTCTCCATGGCCATCATTTGACAGTCTCAACGGCCAGATCAGACAACAGTGTGATCGATAAAAAATCAGCAAGTCATACCGAGAAACCCCAGATGTCTTCAGCATCCTGATCAAACGGGCCTGCCTTGACATAAGGGCTTGCCCCGCAGTGGTCGCTAACCTATTTTCTTTGCGTTTACACTGAATTGCTTAGGCCACCACTTACTGCAAACGACAGATTCCAGGGAACAGCACAGATGTTTGAAAAGTTGAACAGCGCTCGATTGTTGAATCAGATCAAGCAGACCGCCAGGCGCCTGCTGGGCGCCCAAGGGGAAGCCAACGCGCAAAGCATTGCGATCAAGCTGATTGAGCAATACGAGAGCCTGGGCGCATCGGAGCGAAAGGGCTTCTTCAATTTTCTGGCTGAGGAGTTCAACCCGGATCCACAAGAGGTACTGCACAAGGCGCAAAGCTATGCCCAGGATCCCAGTGCGGCCCACCTGATCGCGTTGTTCAAGGTGACAGAGCCTGGCCGCCAGGAGTTGCTGCGCAGAATCAACCGGGCGCCTAACGGCACCTCCGCCATCATCAACATGCGGCGTGAGCTCCTGCCCCTGATCAAGGACAACAAGGAATGGTCAGCAATCGATTCGGACATGCTGCATCTGCTGGGCTCCTGGTTCAACCCGGGTTTCCTGGAGCTTCATGAAATTACCTGGCATTCATCAGCGCAGCTGCTGGAGAAAATCATTCAGCATGAAGCTGTTCATGCGATTGACGGATGGGATGACCTGCACAGGCGCCTGCAACCTGACCGTCGCTGCTTTGCTTTTTTTCATCCGCAGCTGCCCGAAGAACCCCTGATTTTTGTTGAGGTGGCACTGGTACCAGAAATTTCCCAGCATATTGATCAACTGCTGGATCGTAAAACACCCGTTGGCGAGCAAAAGTCTTACAAGACGGCGATCTTTTACTCCATCAGTAATTGCCAGCCGGGATTGCGGGGCGTTTCCCTGGGCAATTTTTTGATCAAGCGAGTGGCCAACAAGCTGCAGCAAGAAATTCCAACCCTGAAAAATTACTGCACGCTCTCTCCCATTCCGGGCTTTACAAAATGGCTGGACCAGGGCTGCCCGCTCCAAGGCATCGAGCTACCCAAAAATCATTCCAACCGCATTGATGAGGCCATCAGCCTCCTGAAGATAAAAACCAGGACCTGGAAAGAGCGGCTCAAAGAGGGGTGGCATCCAGATTCCTGCACCCCAAGCCACAAAAATGCCATGCTGCTGCTGTGTGCCGCCTACCTGCGATACGGGACCCATTCAGCAGGCGGGGACTCGGTCGCCAATTTCCATCTCTCCAACGGCGCAACCCTGCATCAAATCAATTGGGCCGCCGACCGATCTGCCAAGGGCCTCCAACAATCTGCAGGCATGATGGTCAATTACCTGTACGAACTCAATAAAGTCGAGGTCCAGCACGAGGCCTATGGCAAAGGCGAGGTGATCTTGTCGCGCTCTGTCAAGCAACTCATCTGAGTGATTCTGCGCCGTGACAAACCGACGCAAATTTCTGAAATCAGGCCTGTTGACAGGCCTACCGGCACTTGGTCTTTCACTACATAGCCCCACTGTCAGGTCTGCTGACAAATGGGGCGCTGGCATGGGCTACCCATCGGGATGGGGCCCGGCAGGCCAGATTCCAAAATGGGAGGCCTACACCGAATACCGGGCCGGCAATTTCTCGGGTGGCTTTGAGCAGATGTTCAAGCATCGCACAATAGCAGCAGCGGGTGATCCCTCGCCACTGCGTGACAACCCCAAAGACCTGCGTTACCGCTGGGGTTTCACTCAAAGGGGACCGGATGATTACCTGTCACAGTGGCCAGTCACCAGCCTGCTGATTGCCCGAGATGGCCAAGTGCTCTATGAGGCATATCGCATGGGTCGCACCAGCACCCAACGCATGACCAGTTGGTCAATGGCCAAAAGTGTGACCTCGTTGCTCTTTGGCATTGCCCTAGACCTGGGACTGGTGCGCAGCCTGGACGATGTGCCGCAAGCCTATGTCCAACAACTTCAGGGTACGCTGCACGGCCAAATCCCGATGCGACACCTGCTCAACATGTCCAGCGGCGCCGACGTAGTGCACGAGCGCGATCCGATTCGTATTGATGTACCAGCCCTGCTGGGTGACTGGCGAGGGCGCACCGTGGGCACAGATGTCGAGCAGGTGGTTCGTCAGTGGACTGAAAGGCTGGAGGCACCTGGTGCCCGCTTTAATTACAACGAACTTTGCCCATTGACCCTTGGCATGGTCATTCGCAGCGTGAGCGGTCTCTCTCTGGCCGAATTCGCGCAAAAGCACCTTTGGCAAGCGATGGGGGCCGAAGCTGCTGCCACTTGGCTCACAGACGCCAGAGGCAAGGAATACAACTGCGTCGGCTTTGCTGCGCGCACCCGCGACTGGTCCCGCCTGGGCCAGTTGGTGGCTCAAAACGGTCGCATGATGGAGCGCCAGATTGTGAGCGAGAAATGGATCAATGACTGCGCCAGTTGGGGGCCTCAGGATCAGCAAGTGAAATGGGGCAACGCTCGCGCTGACACTGGCTACAAAAACTTTTTCTGGCATCCGCGCCAGGACGGCAGCTGGATGGTCATGAACGGCGCGCATGGACAGCGGGTGATCATCGACCGTCTCTCGCGCACCGTCTGCGTTCAAACCGCCTTAAGTCATGAAGGCGCATGGTCAAAGGAGTTTTATGCCCTCTTCCAAGCGGCCACTCAGGCCTAAGCGGGGTTGCTGCCGTTCTCATATTCATTCAAGCACGCTAAAACTTGACCACAGCCTATCTTGGCGCCGGGCCTCGCGCGCGCTGGCCTGCATCAGCACCATGCCTAGAATCATCCAACTCGATTGATCCATCACCCAAGCCATGTCGCCTGACTTCTTCTCAACTGAATCGATGCTGACATGTGTCTGGTTCGATCATGGCGAGGCGACTAAGGCGGCTGAGTTCTATGCGGCCACCTTTGCCAACAGTCATGTCCACCGAATCAACAAAGCCCCTGCGGACTACCCCGGGGGCAAACAGGGCATTGAACTGTCTGTTGAATTTACGGTGCTGGGCCGTCCGTTTTTAGGTCTCAATGGCGGGCCGATTTTCAAGCCGAATGAGGCCGTCAGCTTCATCGTCCTGACTGACAGTCAAACTGATACAGACCGCTATTGGGACGCAATTGTTGGCAACGGCGGCAGTGAAAGTGTCTGCGGCTGGTGCAAGGATCGCTGGGGGTTCTCCTGGCAGATTACCCCGCGCCGCCTGCTTCAATACACCACCAGCACTGATCCACTGGTGGCCCAACGCGCCTTTGAAGCCATGTTGACCATGCGCAAGATTGACATCGCCGGCATCGAAGGAGCTGTCAGTAAATGTAAAGCTTAGACCGCATAAGTAATGAAACTGACCATTGATAGCAAACAGCCCTCACCAAACATCACCCAGGCCTGGCTACACCAGTGCAACCTTTTTCTTGCTATCACCGAATTTCAACCATGAAAAATCTCCTTCAGATCCTTTGCTGGCTGGCCTGCCTGCCGATTTCTTTTCCGCTTGCTAGTTCTGCCCTGGCCCAGAACAAGGCCTGCAACCCGGCACCGCCTGAGGTAGCCAAACTGATTGAGATACGGCCCAGTTATCACATCGTTCAGGGCCCCCTGGCTGAATTTGACCCCTGCCATTCGTCGGTTGACCTGTCCATGCCCAGCTTCTTTGCCGACAAGCTGGGGACCAAGCCGCCCCTGATGCTGATCGCGCACGGCGGCGGTGGCGCGGGAATGGCGGAGAAAGAAATGGCACGGCGCATGAACGCTCAGGGTGTGGCCACCCTGTTGTTTGATGCCTATGAACTCAACGGCTTCAAATACCGTGGCTCCATGCTGTTTGTCAACGGCGTGACCAATGAATCGCGCCAGCGCATGATCTACAAGGCCGCCTTTACTGCCTATCAGTGGGTGGCTAAACAAAACAGCATTGACACCACTCGGATTTTTATCAACGGCTTGTCCAACGGAGGCTCGGTAGCAGTGAATCTGGCCGCCACGGTAGACCCCACCCATGTCCGCATGGTGTTTGCCGAAGGCGCGTCCCCCTCGGGGCTGGGGCTTCCCGACCAGCTAAAAGTGCCGCTGTGGCTGATCTACGGCAAACTCGACAATTACGGCGGCAAGACCGCAGACGACTGGATGCTGAGTCGAACCGACCCCTGCTCTTTCAACGTGGACTTTTTCATGACCGCGGCGGGCACCTCAAAACGATGCAGCAGTCTGTTCAATCCGCAAGACATGGTGATCACGCCGCAGGCTTGGGCCGATGAGCTCAAATCTCGCGGCCAGCCCATTGAAATCCGGCACTATGAGGAAGCCGCGCACGGAATCCTGCTGGGTCCAATCAACCGCAAGCAGGTCACCTACGGCAGCGGTCCCATGGCCAAGGTTCGATACGCCTGGACCGGTTCCGGATCTGGTGTGCCAGAGCGCTTCATCCAGGATCTGATGACCGCCATCAAAGCCAGTTATTAGGACCAATACGCAGAGCTTGTCACACCAGGTCGGGGCTTGACAGAAACCTCAGACCTTACCCTGGCCAAAGCGAGAAAAATTCTAGGCATCTAGAAACTGCCGTTGGCGCACCGCGGCTTAAGGCCCTGGG
>JAFMFB010000066.1 GCA_017856435.1 Burkholderiaceae bacterium | reverse complement strand
GCGCTGTACGACCGCATGAACCGCAACGCCATCCTGTGGATGGCCTACTCGGCCGATTTCATCTCGGCGACCCAGGCCCAGCAATACGGCATCGTCAGTAATGTCGTGGCGCACGGCCAACTGCAGGCCGAGGTCAGGCGCTTTTGCGACATTCTGCTCAGCCGCCCGCGCCCGGCCATCCTGGGCTTGAAGGAGTACCTGCGGGTGGCCCCGCGCATGGACGAGCAAGGCGCAATCGACTATGCCCGATCCCTGCACTCGATGGTCAATACAGCGGCCGAAATGAAACGCAAGCCGCACTGATTGAAACGCAAACCTGCTGCGTGAAACGTCAAGCGGCTGCAATAGGCGCAAACCGCAGGGGCTTGCAGCACTGAGACATCAGCGCCGGTACCAGTGCAGGGAGAGCCCTGCGGCCAGCAGCACCAGCACCAGCGCGGCGGCGGCAAAGAGGGCGGTGATTTCGGTGTCGCGAGTTTCCAGGGCAAATTTGCTGGTGAGATGCTGGTACACCTGCTTCAGGTCGTTGGCATTGGTGGCCCGAAAAAATTCAGCGCCGGTGATTTCGGCCACCCCCTGCAAGGCTTCTTCATCGACCCGGGCATAGAACGACCAGCCCTCGGCGCCCGGCACAAAGCCATTGACCGTGCCAAACGCCACGGTATAGACGCGCACCCCGCGTTCGGCGGCCAGCTTGGCCGCGGCCAGGGGATCGGGGCCGGTGGTCCGGCGTCCGTCTGACAACAGCACAATCGCCCCTGCGGTGTAGGAGCCCACCGGCACCGGCTGCGATTCCTTTTTGGGGGCGCTGACCGATTCACGCCGTTCCAGCGATCGACCTGCCGAACTACCGTAACCGCCAGCACCCAGACCGTAGCGGAACTCCTGGCCGTAAAGCAAAGATTCCAGGTCAATACCGGCGTCAGGCAACAGGGTGTTGAGCGCCACCAGCAGGCCGCTACCGGTCGCCGTGGCACGTTGCAGCTCGAAGCGATCGATGGCAGCGAGCAGGTCCTCCTTGCGATCGGTCACCTGTTGCACCAGTTGCGCGTTGCCGGCAAAGGTGACGATGCCCATGCGCACGTTGGCTGGCAGCTCTTGTACAAAATTGCGGGCCGCTGCCTGCGCCGCCTCGATACGGCTGGGCTCCACGTCCTGCGCCAGCATGCTGCGCGACACATCCATGGCCAGCACCAAGGTCATGTAATCAGCGGGCAAGGTGACGCGAGCGGTGGGGCGGGCCAGACCGATCAGGACGGCGGCCCAGGCCAGCAGCAGCAGCGCCGGCGGAATATGGCGGCGAATGCGCTGCCCTGGCCCCAGCGCCGGGCGCAACAGGGACAGGCTGGGGTAGGTCAGTGCCGTTCTGCGCTTGCGCTTCAAGAGCGCCAAGTAGGCCAGCACTGCCAGTGGCAAGCTCAGCAAGAACCACAGCAGTTCGGGCCAGTGAAAGTGCATCGCTATAAAAAAAGTTCCGGCGCGGGACCCAGTTCCCTTGCTGACATGCTATGTTACTACCGTAAACCAAAAGCCTGCTCATGAAACGCGCTGCGCTCTACAGTCGTCGCCCTGATGGTGTGCCTTCAGGCGCGCCGGTTGAGCCGCCTGCCAACATGCCCGTTACGGCGGCGCAGCCAAAGCCCGCCCTGCGGTGGCCCTGGCAGGCGTGGACCTATTTTGTGGCGGGCCTTGCCGTCGCCGCGCTTCTGGTGCTGGCGCGCGATGCCTGGCAGGGCACCCCCGCTTCCCTGACCCAACGCGATATCGACGCGGCTGTGCTGCACACCCTCAACACCCAGCAACTGCCCTCGCGCGCGGCCAAGGCCGCTGAACTGATCATGCCCTCGGTGGTGCGGGTACGCGGCTTCGGACCGGATCCGAAAAACCCCAAAGGCGAGGACAAGGAACTGGGCGTGGGCTCGGGTGTAGTACTGAGCGAGGAGGGCGTGATCCTGACCAATCTGCATGTGGTGCAGGGCTCACCCAAGCTCAGGGTGACCTTCATGGACGACACCGAGTCCGACGCGGTGGTGGTGGCAGTGCAGCCGCACAACGACCTGGCCGTGATCAAGGCGCTCAAGCTGCCCGATGATTTGCAGCCCGCCACCCTGGCCAGCAGTGCCTCGCTGGTGCCGGGCGATGAGGTGGTGGCCGTAGGCTTTCCCTTTGGGATCGGGCCCTCGACATCCTCGGGGGTGGTGTCCGGGCTGAACCGGGGGTTTGTCGGTGAGGGCAAGGTGCCGATGACCGGGCTGATTCAGTTTGACGCGGCTGCCAATCCCGGCAATTCAGGCGGCCCGCTGGTCAACATGGCCGGCGAAGTGGTGGGGGTGGTGACGGCCATCCTCAACCCAACCTCGGCGCGCACCTTCATTGGCATTGGCTTTGCTGCCACCATTGAAAGTGCCGGCACGGCCGTTGGCATTCCACCGTTCTAAGTTTTTGAAAGCGAGCAAGTGATGAACGATCAGTCTGATAGCTGGAATCGGGGTGGCCCGGTCAACCTGGCGCACGACACAGCGGCGCTGATGGAGCAGGTGCTCTATGAAGTCAAGCGTGTGGTGGTGGGCCAGGATCATTTTCTGGAGCGCATTCTGGTGGCCATTCTGGCCCAGGGCCATCTGTTGATCGAAGGTGTGCCCGGGCTGGCCAAGACGCGCACGGTGAGCACGCTGGCCCAGGTGTTGCGGGGTCATTTCAAGCGGATCCAGTTCACCCCTGATCTGCTGCCGGCCGACCTGGTGGGCACCCGCGTGTTCAACCAGAAGACCAGTGAATTTGCAACCGTGCTTGGGCCGGTCTTCACCAACCTGCTGCTGGCCGATGAGATCAACCGCGCGCCGGCCAAGGTGCAGAGTGCGCTGCTGGAAGTGATGCAGGAGCGCCAGGTGACGATTGCCGGCGAGTCGCACCCGGTCCCCCAGCCCTTTCTGGTGATGGCCACCCAAAACCCAATCGAGACCGAGGGCACCTACCCACTGCCCGAAGCCCAGGTTGACCGCTTCATGATGAAGGTGCTGATTGGCTACCCCTCTGAAGATGAGGAGGTGGTCATCGTGCAGCGCGTCACCGGCGCACCGATCGCCGTGCGCGCGGTGGCCAGCACCGAACAGCTGATGGCGCTGCAGGCGCAGTGCCGTCAGGGTTATGTGGACCCGGCGCTGCTGCACTATGCAGTGCGGCTGGTCAGCGCCACCCGCGAGCCAGCCCGCTACGGCCTGCCCGAGCTGGCCCGTTTCATCAGCTTTGGCGCTAGCCCCCGGGCCACCATCAGCCTGATTGAGGGCGCCCGCGCGCTGGCCTTCCTGCGGGGTCGCAGCTACGCGCTGCCGCAGGATGTGATGGACCTGGTTTCTGATGTGCTGCGTCATCGGCTGGTGCTGTCTTACGAGGCGCTGGCCGAAGGCCACAACGCTGACGCACTGATTCAAAAGATCCTGCAGACTGTCACCCCGCCGGACAAACCGCTGGAGACCCATGTTCAAGTTTCGCAAGCGGCGAGCGCCTGAAGTCACGCCAGGCGCGAGCGCCAGCACCACCGGGCCGTCTGGCGATCAGGCCGAGCGCCTGTTGCGCCGCCTCGAATGGACTGTGCTGCGCCGCCTCGATGGCCAGTTGCAGGGCGACTACCGCAGCCTGTTTCGGGGGGCCGGCCTGGTGCTGGCCGATCTGCGCGAGTACCAGACCCATGACGATGTGCGCCACATCGACTGGAACGTCACCGCCCGCATGGGCACCCCCTATGTGCGTGAGCACCAGGAAGACCGTGAAGTGGCTGCCTGGTTCCTGCTGGATGTTTCGGGTTCGATGGATTTTGGCGTCGGCCAGACCAAGCGCGAACTGGCGGCCCAGGCGGTGGGCACTTTGGCGCGACTGCTTAGCGGGCGTGGCAACCGGGTCGGCGCCTTGCTCTTTGGCGGCGCCGCCGGTAGAGCCGATCAGGTGATCCCGGCGCGCAGCGGGCGCCGCCATGTGCTGCATCTGTTGCACACCCTGCTCAAGCCCGCCCCGGCAAGCGGCGCAGCGCAGCCATCGCTTGTGACCGACCTGGGTGCCTTGCTGCGGCAGGCGCAGACGCTGATCCGCAGGCGCTCGCTGCTGTTTGTGGTGTCCGATTTCATCGCCCTGCCCGGGTGGGAGCAGGCCCTCAGCCAACTCGCCCGCCGGCATGAGGTGCTGGCTATCCGGCTGCGTGACCCGCTGGAGGCCAAGCTGCCCAGTGCCGGCCTGTTCTGGGTGCAGGATGCTGAAACCGGTGAGCAGTTGTTGCTGGACGCCAGTGATTCGGGCATGCGCCGGCGCTTTGAGGCGATGGCCCAGGCGCGTGAATCCGAGTTGCGCAATACGCTGGCGCAGGCCGGGGTGGATTGTTTGGAACTCGATACCCATGAACCACTTGATCAGGCCTTGCTGCGCTTTGCCAGACTGCGCAAATTGGCCAGCCGCCTGGCCAACGGCTCCGCGGCCACCTCAGCAGCCACCCTCAGGACGCACCATGCCTGAACTGCACTCGATCAGCTTCATCTGGCCGCGCCTGCTGTGGTTGCTGCTAGCCGTACCGGTGCTGGCGCTGATGTATGCCCTCTGGGTCTGGTACCAAAGCCGCCGGCCCAGTGGTTGGTCTGGTGCGACTCGAGCGGCGAGCGGGTCCGGCGCTGCCGCGGGGGTGTGGCAACGCACCCTGACGCTGAGCTTTGTAGCCATCGGGCTGATTCTGCTGCTGCTGGCCCTGGCGCGTCCCCGCGCCATCTTGCTGCTGCCTGGCTGGTCCGACTCGGTCATGCTGGTGATGGACAGCTCGGGCAGCATGCGCGCTGATGACATCAAACCCAGCCGTATCGAAGCGGCCCAGGCGGCTGCACTGTCCTTCATCGATGCACAACCCCCCCAGGTGCGGGTGGGGGTGGTCAGCGCCGCCGGGGCTGCGGCCATTGTGCAAGCCCCAACCGATGACCGGGATGCCCTGCGCAAGGCGATCGAGGGCCTAAGCCTGCAGCGCGGCTCGGCCCTGGGCAGCGGCATTGTGATTGCCCTGTCTGCCCTGTTGCCCGGCGCAGGCATTGATGTGCAGGCCTTGCTCAACGAGGAGGAGCGGCCGCGGCCAGGATCAGGAGCGGGGGGAAGTACAGGTGCAGGTGCAGGCATGGCCGCGGGTGCGGCATCGGCCTTGCCCAGGGCACAAAAAAAGGAGCGGCCCCCGCCGGTGGCACCGGGCTCGAACAAGGCCACGGCCATCATTTTGCTGAGCGATGGTCAGAGCAATTTCGGCCCTGACATGATCAAGATGGCCGAGCTGGCCGCCAGCTATGGCGTGCGCGTCTTCACCGTGGGCATGGGAACCCCGCAAGGGGTGATCCTGAAGGCCAATGGCATGAGCATGCGGGTACGGCTGGATGAAGCCGCGCTGGAAAAAGTGGCGAGCATCACCCGCGCCGACTACTTTCGCGCCACCTCGCAGAATGAGCTGGCGCGCATCTACGGCACCCTGAGCAAAAGCATGAGCCTGCAAAAGCACCAGCTGACCGAGATCAGTGCCCTGGTGGCGCTGTTCGGCATGTTGTGGATCATCGCCGCCAGCGCGTGGTCCATCTGGCGGCACGGCCGGGTGATCTGATACCGCAAGCAACGCGCCCCTGGCCGGGCGCGACTACCCAAGCGGCCTGATCGCCGGGTGCCCAACCGCCTGTGCGGTGGCGTGCCCGTCACGAGTGCGCATACAGCCAGGGCTGATCCAGCAGGCGCGAGCCCAACAAGCGCAGCCCCAGGTCACGTGCCAAGCGCAGCGGTCCCTGGGCATGAAAAATCGTGCTGTTGCGGCTGGCCTGGGCCTGCACGCGGGCGTTGCGCTGCCAGCGCTGCTGGGCATAACGGCTGAAGGCCGCGGCAATGTCTGGCGTGCTCTGGACCAAGCATTGCTCCAGCTGCGCAGCATCCTCGATGGCCATGCCCGCGCCCTGGGCCAGGTATGGCCGCATCGGGTGCGCCGCATCGCCCAGCAGGGCCACCCGCTCACGCGCCATCTCATGGGCCCCCTGGACCGGGGGGCGGTCGCACAAGACCCACATGCGCCACTGCGCAACCGCGGCAGTCAGATCTTTCAACGCGGCACAGCCTGCTTGCAGATGCGCACCCAGATCGGCGGCATCAGCCGGCTGGTTCCAGCCCGCTAATTCCGGATGGTGACGACCCGGCACGATCACCACCAGGTTCATGGCCGAGCCAGCGCGCACCGGGTACTGCACCGCATGCAGGCCGGGCCCCAGCCAAAGCGTCACATCTGCTGAGCGCAGGTGGGCAGGCAGGTCCTGCTGGGGCAGCAGCGCGCGGTAGGCCAGATGGCCCACCAGCCGAGGCGGCCCATCGCCCAGCAACTGGGTGCGCACCCCACTCCACAACCCATCGGCACCCACCAGGCCTGCGCCCTCGACAGTCGTATTGGGTGCGCCAGGTCCCAGGTACAGGCGCACGCCCGCTGCCGCATCCTGGTAGCGCTGGATCACCGCATTGAGGTGTAACGCTGCACCGGGGGTGTTGCGCACAGCCTGCAGCAGCAGGGCATGCAAATCGGCGCGGTGCACGGTGGCGTAGGGTGCGCCATAGCGCTGTTCGATCGAGGGTCCCAGCGGTAGCATTGCCAGCAGGCGACCGTTGCCAGCCGATCGCACCCGCAGGGCAAGCGGGAAAGCGGCCACCGCCGCCAGCGCCGCCTGCAGACCCCAACGGTGCAGTCGGCGGGTGACATTGGGCCCCAACTGGATCCCGGCGCCGACCTCGGCAAACTCGCCGGCCTGTTCAAACAACTGGACCGGCCAGCCTGCCCGGGTGCAGGCCAGGGCGGCGGCCAATCCGCCAATGCCACCGCCTGCTATCAGCACTGGCGCTGACATGGGCTTATTCCACCCGCACGATGCTGTGTGGCTTGAAGCCCAGATCGGCCGCCTTGCCTTTGCGCGCACGCGCCGCACGGGCATTGTTGAGGCTGCGGATTTCCAGGGTCTCCTCTTTTTCCTTGCCGCCACGGCCCAGCCCCTCAAGCCGAACACTGCGGGTGTAGGCAGCGGCGCCGGCTAGGGTGTCCTTGGCTTGCAGATCCATCAGCATCAGGCCACGCCCGCCGTTGGCCATCGGTTTGAGCTCGGCGAGCTCAAAGGTGAGGATACGGCCGCCGGTGGAGGCGCAGGCTACATGGGTGGCGGCGGGTTGGTCAGCCAGCTGCACCAGGGAGGGCCGGCAGACCATCTCGCCGCTGTTGCAGGTAATGAAGGCCTTGCCACCTTTTTGGCGCGAGATCATGTTTTCCACCTTGGCCAGGAATCCATACCCGGCCGAGCTGGACAAGAGCAGCTGCGCTTGAGCAGGTCCAGCAAAGTAGTGGGCCAGCTGAGACCCGGCCTCCAGTTCGATCAGGGTGGTGACGGGCTGTCCGTCGCCGCGTGCGCCGGGCAGGGCTGCCACCGGTACCGAGTAGACCCGGCCGTTGCTGCCAAAGACCAGCAGGGTGTCCACCGTGCGGCATTCAAAGGTGCCATACAGTCCGTCGCCCGCCTTGAAGGCAAAGCTGGCCGCCTCGTGGCCGTGGCCATTGCGCGCCCGCACCCAGCCCTTTTGCGACACCACCACGGTGACTGGCTCATCGAGCACCTTCACTTCGGCCACCGTTCGCCTCTCGGCCTGGATCAAGGTGCGCCTTGCGTCGCCAAAGGTCTTGGCATCGGCCTCGATTTCCTTGACCATCAAGCGGCGCAGGGCTGCCGGGCTACCCAGGATTTCCTCCAGGGCTTTTTGCTGCTCGCGCAACTGCTTGAGCTCCTGCTCGATCTTGATCGCCTCCAGCCGCGCCAGCTGACGCAGGCGGATGTCGAGAATGTCCTCAGCTTGGCGCTCGGACAGGTGAAAGCGCTCGATCAGCGCGGCCTTGGGCTCGTCACTGTGGCGGATGATGGCAATCACCTCGTCGATATTGAGCAGCACCAGCTGGCGGCCTTCCAGGATATGGATGCGGTCCAGCACCTTGTCCAGGCGATGGCGCGAACGCCGCTCGATCGTGCCCTGGCGGAACTCGATCCACTCCTGCAACATCTGGCGCAAGGACTTCTGCACCGGCCGGCCATCCAGCCCCACCAGCGTGAGGTTGATCGGTGCCGAGGCTTCCAGGCTGGTGTGCGCCAGCAGGGTATTGATCAGGTCCTGCTGCTCAATGCGGCTGGTCTTGGGTTCGCACACCAGTCGCACCGGGGCATCCTTGGAGGACTCATCGCGCACCCCATCGAGCACCGACAGCAAGGTGGCCTTGAGCTGGTTTTGTTCCTGGCTCAGCGCCTTCTTGCCGGCCTTGACCTTGGGGTTGCTGAGCTCCTCGATCTCCTCCAGCACCTTCTGGGTGCTGACGCCGGGCGGCAGTTCGGTCACCACCAGCTGCCACTGACCACGGGCCAGCTCCTCGATCTTCCAGCGGGCGCGCACCTTGAGCGAACCACGCCCGCTGCGGTAGGCCTCGGCAATATCGGACTCGGTGCTGATGATCTGGCCCCCGCCCGGGTAGTCCGGCCCGGGAATCAGTTCAAACAGCGAGGCGTCGTCAAGCTTCGGGTTTTTCACCAGCGCCACACAGGCCTGCGCCACCTCGCCCAGGTTGTGGCTGGGAATCTCGGTGGCCATGCCCACCGCAATGCCGCTGGCACCATTGAGCAGATTGAAGGGCAGACGCGCCGGCAGTTGCCGGGGCTCTTCAGTGGAGCCATCGTAATTGGGCTGGAAATTGACGGTGGCTTCATCAATTTCATCGAGCAGCAGGCTGGTAATTTTGGCCAGCCGGGCCTCGGTGTAGCGCATCGCGGCGGCGCCATCGCCATCGCGGCTGCCAAAGTTGCCCTGGCCGTCGATCAGCGGGTAGCGTTGGGCAAAATCTTGCGCCATGCGCACCAGCGCGTCATAGGCAGCCTGGTCGCCATGGGGATGAAAGCGGCCCAGCACATCGCCCACCACCCG
>JAFMFB010000008.1 GCA_017856435.1 Burkholderiaceae bacterium | reverse complement strand
TGCGCCACGCCAGTCGCCCGAAAAACGTCCCAATCGGCGCGGTCAATGACACGCTGATCGCCTGTCACCAGGGCGGCCACCACGCCAGACTGAGCCAGACGCGCTTTCAGCTCAGCTGAATCGGCCGAGTCCGCAGCACCCTTGCTCAGACGCGACAGGATGCTGTCGCGAACCCGTTGTCTGAGCTGTTGTACTGGAAAATTCCAGGTGGCACCGAGGCGTTGTGGCAGGGCATCGCGAGGACCGATCCGCACATAGCCTGTGGCCTGGACCCCTTGCTCCCAAAGATACAACTCATAGTCAAAACCATGGGGGTTGCGAGCGCCATGTGGAGCTTTCAGGCGGGCGCTCAGTCGCCAGCGCTCACCGGCTTTCAACAGCGGGGGCACCCAAGCCTGGGCCTGCACGTCCTCATCGCCCCGCCAGAAGGTGCCATACCAGCCAAGCTCAATGAGCGCCGGGATCCTGATCGGCTGCCCCTCGAACTCGGCCTGTTCCACTTCGAAGCGAAAGCGCAAACCGTTTTCATTGCGCTGCGGCATGGAGGCGATCAGGCCCGTCAGTTCAAGATTGCGGCCCTCATGCTCAGGCATCAATCCCTGGTCGCGATAATGCGCGGCGCGCCAGTCTGTACTGACAAAGCCCAGCAGAGCCAGGGCCCCAAAGATCAGCAGGCTTCGTACTCGGCCCACAGTGAACCAGCGGGCTGCCAGCACAAGCCCAAGCCCCAACAGAATGCCGCCGATCCGCATGCCCTGCGGCATCAGGTCGGGCTGCTGCAACTGCCAAGCCAGCCCGATCAGCCAGGCCAGCATCACCAGCACCAACCAACGACCCCACCTCTCGGGCCCGAGCTTGGGTATCAATTAAAGGTCCCCGCTCAAGGCTGCTCGCACGGCGGAGAGTTGTCGCCGCGAGACCGGCAGTGGCTCCTCCAGGCCTTCGAGTCGCAAGACCCAGCCCTCACCGTCCTGGCTGACATGGGTGTGTTCAATAGCCTTGATCGCCGCACGGGCCACCAGGGTATTGCGGTGAATTCGAAGAAAGCGCTGCGGGTAACTGGCTTCGAGGTCGTTGAGAGAAGCGTTCAGAATCAGGCTCTGAAGCTGCGTACGAACCGTGACATATTTGAGTTCAGCCTTGAGATAGAGGACATCCGCCAAGGGAACCCGCTCGGTCCTTCCCCGGTCATGGATCAACAGGTAATCAGCCTGGGATTCATCACTGCTTGGCTGAACGGATGCCATCAGGCGTTGAACTTTATGCAAGGCTTGTTGCAGGCGCTCCAGGCGAACCGGCTTGGTGAGGTAATCGATCGCCTCCAGCTCAAAGGCATGCAAGGCATGCTCCTCGTGCGCTGTCACAAACACCACCGCAGGACTTGGCGGATTCAAACGGATTTGTCGGGCCAGTTCCATGCCATCGATGCCAGGCATCTGGATATCCAGCAGCACCAGGTCAAAGGCCTGTTCCTCCAGCAAGGCCTTTGCCTCCTCGGCGCCAGCGGCCTCCACCACGACAAGACCTGGATGGCTATCGTTTTGCCCAAGCAAACTTCGCAAGCGGGAGCGCGCCAGCGCTTCATCGTCGACCAGAAGAATGTTCATCGGTCGGATCATGCGGGAATCTCTATGCGAACCCGGTAGAGACCGTCTTGCCGAACACTCTGAAACTCAGCCTCAATATCGTGCAGCAAGGCCAGCCGGGACCTGGCATTCTCAAGGGCGACGCCCTGCCCGTGGCGCACCCCCTGGCGGCGTAGCGCCGAGTCTGGCGCAAGCGTATTGCTGACCTCGATCACCACCCGGCTACCCAGGCGTTTGGTATGTATCTCGATACTGATCGGCACCCGACTCGGTTCGACGCCGTGCAAAACGGCATTCTCCACCAGGGGTTGCAGCAGGAGTGGCGGCAACAAGGCAGCGCTGGCAGCAGGGTCAAGCGACCAGTTGACAACCATACGGCCACCGAATCGGACCTGTTCGATGGCCAGATAGCGTTGTGCCAGTTCAATCTCTTCAGCCAAATATACGGTTTGGCCTTGCTCGGCCAGGGCACGACGAAACAAGTCGCTCAAATCCTCCAGCAAGGCTTCAGCCCGTGCGGGCTCAGCCCGGACCAGTGCAATCGCGCTGTTGAGGGTATTGAACAAAAAATGCGGCCTGATACGTGACTGCAACTCAGCCAGACGGGCGGTGGTGGCCGCGGGTGTTTTGCCACGCTCGCGAAGACTTAGCAAGGCTACCAGGGCAAAAGCCAGCATGGCGCCTGAGGCGGCACTGCTCAGCCAGGCCGGATTGGGCAACAAGTCCGCAATCACCAGCAAGCCACACCCGCCCAGGCCGGCCAAAGCACCCAGCAGCAAAGCCAGCAGCCAACGCCAGCCGCGACCAACGCTCATAAACTGTCGCTGCACAAAGCAGTTGGATGCCAGCCAGGCCAGGGTGGCAGGCAAGGCGCCACCAGTCAACCAGGCCAGGTTGGCCAGCCAAGCCGTCATATCGGCTGCGCTGTACATCAACACCACGGCCAGGGCCAACTCCACCAGCAGAACCGTACGCAGGACGACCCCAACATGGCAGGCATCAAATAATTGCCTGGTGTCAGCGGGTCCTGATGCGGAGGGCGTCCGGAAGGCCGATAAAATCGGTTTGTCTTTCATTCTTTGCGTCGGCGACAACAACCGCTCATTGAGCGTTCCACCTCATTATTGGTTAAGTTGCCACAGGCGCACAATTTTTAGCCCAGATCGCCAAAAAAAGGCAAGCATGTCTAGCAACCAATTCGACAAGAAGTCCGAAGCCTGGTCGGCCCTCTTCTCCGAGCCGATGAGCGATCTGGTCAAACGCTACACCGCGAGCGTCTCCTTTGACCAGAGGCTCTGGCAGGCGGACATCGCGGGCTCCCTGGCACATGCTGACATGCTGGCCGCTCAAGGCGTCATCAGCGCTGAGGATCTCGCCGCGATTGAGCGCGGCATGGCTCAGGTGCGCCATGAAATTGAGGCGGGCAGCTTTGAGTGGAAGCTTGATTTTGAAGATGTTCACCTCAACATCGAAGCGCGCCTGACCCAGATCGTGGGAGATGCAGGTAAACGGCTACACACGGGGCGCAGCCGCAACGACCAGGTCGCCACCGATGTGCGACTCTGGTTGCGCGGTGAAATCGACCTGATTCTCAGTCTGTTGTCCGAATTGCAACTGTCACTGGTCGAGGTGGCTGAAAAGAATCTATCTGTCATCCTGCCTGGATTCACGCACCTGCAGGTCGCTCAACCGATCAGCTTTGCGCACCATCTGCTGGCCTATGTCGAGATGTTTGCCCGCGATGCAGAACGTTTGACCGATGTTCGCAAGCGCACCAACCGCCTGCCCCTGGGCAGCGCTGCCCTGGCAGGCACCACCTACCCACTGGACCGTGAACGGGTGGCCAGGTCCCTTGGCATGGTCGACGCTCAAGGACACGCTCAGATCTGTCAGAACAGCCTGGACGCGGTCAGTGACCGTGACTTTGCCATTGAGTTCACAGCGGCAGCCGCGCTGGTCATGGTGCATATCAGCCGGCTGAGCGAAGAACTGATTCTGTGGATGAGCCAGAACTTCGGCTTCATCCGGATTGCCGACCGTTTCACCACCGGTTCATCCATCATGCCGCAGAAGAAAAACCCGGATGTGCCTGAACTGGCCCGCGGCAAGACCGGGCGGGTGGTTGGGCACCTGATGGGCTTGATCACGCTCATGAAGGCGCAGCCCCTGGCCTATAACAAGGACAACCAGGAAGACAAGGAACCCCTGTTTGATACTGTGGATACCTTGCGTGACACCTTGCGCATCTTTGCTGACATGATCGGCGGCCAGCTCAACCCAAGCACCGGCCTGAAGGAAGGTGGCATCACAGTCAACCCGCAGGCCATGGAGCAAGCCGCCCTAAAAGGTTATGCCACGGCCACCGACCTGGCCGACTATCTGGTCAAGAAAGGCTTGCCATTTCGAGACGCTCATGAAACCGTGGCCCGGGCGGTCAAGGCGGCAGTGGAGCATGCCTGTGATCTTTCCGAGTTGCCGCTCAATGTGCTGCAGTCATTTCACCCGCAAATTGACAAGGATGTCTACAACCTGCTCTCTCTGCGGGGTTCGCTCAACGCCCGCAATACCTTGGGTGGAACCGCTCCGGAGCAGGTCAAAGCCCAACTGGCCAGACACCGCGACCGGCTCAAATAGGAAACCTCCATGACCGTTGCCAATACCCTCAGCTGGAACGAGGAACTGGTGCTGGGCGATGCCCGCACCGACCACACCCATCAGGAATTCATAGAACTGCTCAACGCCACCAGTGCTGCATCGGGGGCTGAACAACTGACGGCTTACCAACAGCTCTTGACCCACACTATCGAGCACTTTGCCCAGGAAGAGCGCTGGCTGCTGGCTTGCGGCATCAGCCCGGACTTTTGCCACTTCTCCCAACACGCCAGCGTGATGGAGGTGATGAAGGAAGTGGAGCGCCGAGCCTTGGGCGGTGAAACCGCCTATATCGGCAGCATGATCGAAGCGCTGGTCGAATGGTTTCCCATGCATGCCAGCAGCATGGACGCCGGGCTGGTGGCCTACCTTCAGGAAAAAGGCTTCGACACCGCCAGCGAGAGCTTCATCAACGGGGTGCCAGAGGCTACCAATGCTACTGCTCCCGCCTGTGGCCACGACAGCAGCCACAGCTGCGCCTGATCCAACGACCACCGCATGAGTCGTCCGATTCGAAAAATTGCCATCAGCACGGGTGGCGGTGATGCCCCGGGACTGAATGCTGTGATCAGCTCGGTGGTCTGGGCTTCAGCCAATCGGGGGTGGGAATGTCTGGGCATCCGGGACGGCTTCAACGGCATCCTCATGCCTGAACGTTATGCCCAAGGTGGTCTGGTAGCGTTGACTCGGGATCGAGTCCGCGGCATTTCACACCTGGGCGGCACGATCCTGGGCACGACTAACAAGGGCAACCCCTTTCATTTTCCAATCCAGCACAGCGATGGCAGCTGGCAGGAAATTGACCGCTCTGACGAACTATTGAACTGCTTTGCAAGAGAAAAAGTCGATGCGCTGGTCATGGCTGGCGGGGATGGAACCCTGACGATTGCCCATGATCTGCACAAAAAAGGCTTGCGGGTGGTGGGCGTCCCAAAAACCATTGACAACGACCTTGACAAAACTTTCACCACCTTTGGGTTTGACTCGGCGGTTTCATTCGCCACTGACTGCATTGACCGCCTGCACAGTACCGCCGAAAGTCATCATCGGGTCATGGTGATAGAAGTCATGGGCCGATACGCTGGTTGGATCGCCCTTCACTCCGGCCTGGCTGGCGGCGCTCACGCCATCTTGCTGCCAGAAATTCCATTTGATCTGAAAAAGGTGGCCTCTGTCATCCGTGAGCGCGATAGACACGGTCGGCACTACAGCCTGGTGGTTGTCGCCGAGGGGGCGATTCCAAAATACGGCAAGCGAACCCTCGTAGCCGGTGCCCAGGCGGGTCACGATGAACGGTTGGGTGGAATCGGGGAGCTGGTGGCCCATGAATTGTCAGCACTAAGCGGAAAAGAGTCGCGATCTGTATCGCTGGGCCATCTGCTGCGCGGTGGTAGTCCCACCAGCTTTGACCGTATCGCAGCCAAGCGTTTTGGAACCGCTGCGGTTCGCGCTCTGCAAGCGGGCCTGTCAGATGTGATGGTCTCACTGGCCTACCCGGAGGTCATTTATGTGCCCTTGTCGGAGGTGGCCGGTCGAATGAAGGCCGTGCCCCTGAACTGCGACACCATCGCGACCGCCCGCGACCTGGGCATTTGCCTGGGCGATTGAAGAAAATGGCTTGTTCCATGACTCGCACGCCCTTCTCCAAACCGCCTCGACTGATCCAAGCCTAGCGGCCATAACTAAACGCCTTTTGACCTAGAGTTCACTTATTCCTTCTGGAGACATTGCATGACAGTCATCACCAATATCGAAGACCTACGGGTTCTGGCGCAAAAGCGGGTGCCGCGCATGTTCTATGACTACGCTGACTCCGGCTCCTGGACCGAGAGCACCTACCGTGGCAACGAAGCTGATTTCAAGAAAATCAAGTTTCGTCAGCGTGTAGCCGTCAACATGGATGGCCGCAGCACGCGCACCCAGATGCTGGGGCAGGATGTGGCCATGCCGCTGGCGATTGCGCCTGTGGGTTTGACCGGCATGCAACATGCCGACGGAGAAATACTGGCCGCACGTGCAGCCAAAAAGGCTGGTATTCCGTTCACCTTGTCAACCATGAGCATCTGTTCGATCGAGGACGTTGCCCAGGGTACCGACGGCCATCCCTTCTGGTTTCAGTTGTATGTGATGCGCGATCGCGACTTCATCGAGCGCCTGATCGATCGCGCCAAGGCTGCCAACTGTTCCGCGCTGATGCTCACGCTGGATTTGCAGATCATTGGTCAGCGGCACAAGGACCTGAAAAACGGCTTGTCCGCCCCGCCAAAGCTCACACTGGCCAACCTGATCAATATTGCCTCCAAACCGCGTTGGGCCATGGGCATGCTGGGAACCTCTCGCCGTCAGTTCGGCAATATCGTTGGCCATGTCAAGGGCGTGAGTGACATGGCTGACCTGTCATCTTGGACTGCTCAGCAATTTGACCCCCGCTTGAACTGGGGCGATGTGGAATGGGTGAAAAAGCGCTGGGGTGGCAAGCTCATTCTCAAAGGTATCCAGGACGTGGAAGATGCCCGGCTGGCCGTGGCCAGCGGTGCCGACGCGCTGGTGGTGTCCAACCACGGCGGCCGTCAGCTTGATGGGGCCGAAACCAGCATCCGCGCCTTGCCGGCAATTGTGGATGCGGTGGGCCAGCAAATAGAGGTGCATATGGACGGGGGCATCCGCAGCGGACAAGATGTACTCAAAGCTGTCGCCCTAGGGGCCAAGGGCACTTATATCGGTCGTGCGATGGCCTTCTCGCTGGGCGCCATGGGCGAAGCCGGTGTGAGCAAGGCGCTTGAACTGATCCACAAGGAACTCGACCTCACCATGGCCTTCTGCGGCCATACCGACATCAACCAGGTGGATCAACGCATTCTGTTGCCCGGCACCTACCCTCAGTGATGTGAAGCGCCGCATCGCGCATCTGGACATGGACGCCTTCTTCGCGTCCGTCGAGTTGTTGCGCTATCCGCAGTTGAAAGGTTTGCCCGTGGTCATCGGCGGTGGCCGACGGCGCGCCGACAATGCGATGTTGCTGCGTCATGCCGACCTGCCCTTGTATGAAATTCCCGTAGCTGAATTTCCCCGCCTGCAGGCTTACACCGGGCGCGGGGTCATCACCACTGCCACTTACCCGGCCCGGGAATTTGGCGTGGGCTCAGCCATGGGCTTGATGAAGGCGGCCCGGTTGTGCCCACAAGCCATTCTGCTGCCAGTGGATTTCGACGAATACCGCCGCTACTCTCGCCTGTTCAAGGGGGTGATTGCCGAGATCGCCCCTGTCATGCAAGACCGTGGCGTCGATGAGGTGTATGTCGATTTCACCGAAGTGCCTGGTGGCCAGCGCGAAGGGGGGCGGGTGCTGGCCCGGCTGATCCAGAAGAGTATCTTTCAGGCCACCGGGTTAACCTGCTCCATTGGCGTTGCCCCCAATAAGTTGCTGGCCAAGATGGCCAGCGAGTTCAATAAACCCAACGGCATTTCTGTCGTTTTCAAAGAAGATCTGCAAGCCAGGATCTGGCCCCTGCCCTGCCGCAAGATCAACGGGATTGGCCCCAAGACTGACGCCAAACTCAAGGCCTTAGGGATCGAGACCATCGGGCAATTGGCTGCCTTCGACCCTTTCTGGCTAATAGAGAATTTTGGCAAAAGCTACGGCGCCTGGCTGCATGAAGCGGCCTGGGGCCGCGACGAGAGCCAGGTGGTGACCGAGAGCGAACCCGTTTCCATGAGCCGGGAGACCACTTTTGAGCGTGACTTGCACGCGATGCATGACAAGGCCGAACTGGGCGCCGTCTTCACCCGACTGTGCGAGCAGGTGGCAGCCGATCTGCAACGCCAGGGCTATATGGGTCGGACCATCGGCATCAAAATTCGCTACAACGATTTCCGGTCTGTGACCCGCGACCAGACCCTTGAAACCCACACCGCTGATGCAAAGGTGATCCGTCAGGCTGCCGGTCAGTGTCTTAAACGGGTCGACTTGAGTCGACGCCTGCGCCTGCTGGGCGTTCGCGTGGGCTCGCTTCTGCCATTGTGCGAAAACGGCACTGTCCCTGCAAAAGAGACCTCGCCAGTGACCGAGTCGCTGTTTTGAGGGAGTGGTTATTGCCGCGCCGTCCGAATGTTAGGCGGTAAGGCCTGCGGATGGCTGGTGCGCCAGGGACTGATGTCCAGCCCGCCGCGCCGGGTGTAGCGTGCGTACACCGTCAGCTTGGTAGGGCGACAGTGGCGCCAGAGATCCATGTAAATCCGCTCAACACATTGCTCGTGAAACTCATTGTGGTTGCGAAAGCTCACGATGTAGCGCAACAGCCCGGCCTGGTCAATTTGCGGGCCGCTGTAGCTGATCTGCAGGCTGGCCCAATCGGGCTGACCAGTGACCAGGCAGTTGCTCTTGAGCAGGTTGCTGGCCAGCGTCTCGGTTACCGGTTGTTCATCAAAAGCTGCCGTCAAAAGCTCTGGGGCGGGGGTATATTGGCTGCATTCCAGATCAAGCCGATCCAGGTTGACCCCGTCCAGTTCATGGACAGCCTGTTGGTCAAACTGTTCGGGCGCAATCAGGCGCACACCCACCGACCCGTTTTGATCAGTGCCCCGCCAGCTCGCTTCACTCAGATCAGCACGTAAATGCCCCAGCAGCTGAGATACATCATCCAGACGGGTATTGTTGAAACTGTTGAGGTACAGCTTGATTGATTTGCTTTCAACAATGTTGGGCGACTCACACGGTACCGTGATCTGGGCCAAGGCGACCTGGGGCTTGCCGCGGGCGTTTAGCCAGCTCACTTCATAGGCTGTCCAGAGGTCGGCCCCCATGAAGGGCACCTGGTGAGGCACGCCGATCTCAGCGCGCTTGGGTGCCCGTGAGATGGGGTAAAGCAGCGAAGGATCGTATTGGTCGGCGTACGGCACCGCTCTGCCAAGAGCTGAATTTTCTGGTGAACTCATCGGTCAATCTCCGTGCTTCGCATCAGCTCAAGCCGCCACCTTGCGGCGAAAGACCAGACGATCCGGCTCAGAGGCGGATGGCTCAAAGGCATACCCTTCCAGATTGAACTTTTCCAGCTGTTTGGGGGTCGTCAGGCGCTTGCTGATGGCATAGCGGGCCATCAAGCCACGCGCCCGCTTGGCCAGAAAACTGATCACTTTGTACTGACCGTTTTTCCAGTCCTCAAAGACACACTCGACCACGCGCGCCTTGAGCGATTTGCGGTCCACCGCCTTGAAATACTCTTGCGAAGCCAGGTTCACCACCACGGCGGTTTTGTCTGCGGTCAACCGCTGGTTCAGATGCTCCGCTATCGCGCTGCCCCAGAATTTGTACAAGTCCTTGCCCCTGGCATTGGCTAGCTTGCTGCCCATTTCAAGTCGGTAGGGTTGCATCCAGTCCAGCGGTCGCAACACCCCGTACAAGCCGCTCAGGATGCACACATGGTCTTGCGCCCAGGCCAGCGCCTCGGGCTTGAGGGTCTTGGCATTGAGGCCATCGTAAACATCCCCATTGAATGCAAGTACAGCCTGCTTGGAGTTCTTTACGCTGAACTTTTTACTCCAGGCCTGGTTTCTTGCCACATTCAATCCGGCCAATTGATCGCTCAGATCCATCAGCTCGGCCAGCTGCGGCGGCGAATAGCCGCGCAGAATGCCAATCAACTCGGCAGCTTCACTGGCGAACTGCGGCAAGGTGTGGGGCAAATCGCCTGCCGGCGTGTCATAGTCCAGAGACTTGGCGGGAGATAGTAGAAACAACATGTTGGAAATCCTATACCGGAACGATTATCTCGTGGCTGTGAACAAACCGCCCGGACTGTTGGTGCACAAGACCGGGCTGGATGCAGCAGAGACCCGTTTTGCCCTGCAGGCCGTCAGAGACCAGCTTGGCCAGACCGTTTGGCCTGTCCACCGACTCGACAAGGGTACCAGCGGTGTTCTGCTGTTTGCCCTGAATGCAGATGCCGCGCGCCAGATCGGCCGGGCGTTTGTCGCCGCAGATGCCACAGGTTGTGATATTCACAAGACCTACCTTGCGATTGTGCGCGGCTGGCCAGTCGGACAGGGCCTGATAGATCACCCGCTGGGTCGCATGCGAGATGATCACCGACCCGATCGCTTGTCGGCGCAAGCGGCTCAAACCCACTTCCGCTGCCTTGAGCGCTATGAATTGCCCCTGGTGACCGGCCCGTATGCCACCACCCGCTGCGCTCTGGTTGAACTGCAGCCCCTGACTGGCCGTCGCCATCAGCTCAGACGCCACCTCAAACACATCGCGCACCCGATCATTGGCGATGCCACGCACGGGAAAGGTCCCTTGAACCGAGCACTGGCTGGCCTGCTGGCTACCCAACGCCTGTGGCTTCATGCCGCTAGGCTTGAATTGCGGCTCAGCGCTGTCCAGGCGCCCCTGGTCATTGCGGCCCCACCAGATCTGGTATGGCGTGAATGGTATAAATACCGTTCACCCTTACCCCTTGGAGCCCACTGAATGACCCCAAAATTTTTAGTTTCTGCAGTGATCACCGGTCTTTTGACTTTGGGCAGCACCATCAGCACCGCGCAGACCGGGGCCATCAAAATCGTCGTGGGCTATCCCGCTGGTGCCACTTCGGATGCTCTGACGCGCATCGTCGCCGAAGCCATGTCCCGACGACTTGGCCAAGCCGTGGTTGTTGAAAACAAAACCGGAGCGGGTGGCATGCTGGCCAATATGGCCGTCAAGGCTGCCCCAACAGACGGCACCGTACTGCTGATGACCCCAGTGGCCACCATGTCAATCTTTCCGCACAGCCTAGCCGATAAGGTGAAATACGACCCGTTCAAGGATTTTGCCCCGGTTGCTCATTTGAGTAACTTCCAGATCGGACTTGGGGTGGGCACAGGCGTACCAGCTACGACACTCAAGGAGTATGTGAGTTGGGTGAAATCCAATCCTAAAGACAACAGCTTTTACGGTTCAGCCGGCAATGGTACCCTGCCCCACTTTTTTGGCGTGATGTTTGCCAAGAGCGCCGGAATCAGCCTGCAGCATGTCCCCTATCGAGGGACCGCGCCCTCAATGCAGGCTTTGGCAGCCGGAGAAATCACGGCACTGTCCACCGTGGCTGCGGATATTAAATCCATGGTGGATAGCAACAAGGCCAGACTCCTGGCCGTTGCGGGGCAAAAGCGCAGCAGCAATTTTCCCAATGTGCCAACCTTCCGTGAACAGGGCTACGACCTGGTGGCATCCCCCTGGTATGCCCTCTTTACGACGGCCGGCACGCCTCCTGCGGTTGTGCAGCGACTGGCCAAAGCGGCCATGGACTCAATTGCTGACCCGGCCATTCAGAAACGACTCCAGGACATGGGACTTGAACCCACGGGCTACGGCCCTGAACGGCTGGCTGCCATCATGAAAGAGGATTATGACCGCTGGGGTCCGCCCATCCGGGAATCGGGCTTCAAGCCGGACTAAGCCGCCAAGTCCGGCTAAGCCCTGCCGGCTTAGCCGATCCTGAAGCCCAGGGTTGAGCAACCTACTTCAGGTCGCCCGCTAAAGAGGCAAGGGTTTCTGGCGAGATACTCAAGTGGGCTGGGTAATTGGTGTGGTCGCATCCCAGTTTGACACCGGCGCCAGCCTTGACCGCAGCACACATGGCAGGCGTCAACTCAAAACGCACAAAATGTACGGCTGATGTCTTTTGCTCGTTCTCGCGATCAAGGTCTTCATCGGCGATGGCATAAACACGGGGCTGGCCCTCGACCTCAATAAACATGCGGTCTTCAACGCCGATCAGGCGAGCCAGTTCACGCTTGCGCTCGTTGACATCGGGGTATTCGATCAGCATGGTGGCCTTCCAGTTGCTACCATCTGGCACCAAGGGCGCATAGGCTTCAATTTCGTCCTGAATGCCATCTTCCTCGAAAATCTTTTCGATTCGCAACATCTCCTGGATTTGGTAGCGGATGGTCAGCTCAGACTCAAATTGCAGGTTGATGTGCTCGCCCAACTGTACGCTGCGCAATTTGCGGTGCGCAATTACCTCGGCTTTGTGGGCTTTACGCCATTTGCTGTAAGCCTCAAGCGACATCAGGTTGTCAGGTGCGATATGTCCGGTCATTTGCATTGAATTACTCCATTCAAAAAGTCTGCCAGTTGGCGCAGGCCGTTGATTGATCATGTCAGGCCGTAGGCCTTGCGTACCAGGGATAACGGGTGTTGCAACTCGGGTGCACCCAACTGATTCACCTCAAAGCCCTGGGCAATGTGGTGGCCACCGAGGGGGCAGTCCGAACTGATGTAATCGGGCTTGCTGCCATCCTTCATGCTGGCCATGGCCTTGAACACTGGTTTGCCGATCTTCATGGCAGTCTGGTGATAGGCCTTCTTGACCCCAAAGGTGCCCGCATGACCGGAACACCGTTCAATCGTGTTGACCGTGGTGTCAGGGATCATCTTGAGCATTTCCTCAGTCTTCTTGCCAATGTTCTGGACGCGGCCATGGCAGGGGATCTGGTAGCTGATATTGCCAAGCTTTTGAGGAAACTCGGTTTTCAGCAAGCCATCGCGCTTGCGCGCCATCAGGTACTCGAACGGATCCCACATGGCGTCCTTGACCTCCTGAACCGCCGGGTCATCAGGGTACATCAGCGGTATTTCCTGCTTGAACATCAAGGTACAGCTAGGTACGGCAGCCAGAATGGCGTAGCCTTGCTTGGCGTACTGGTGCAAAACCGGAATATTGGCTTCCTTGCTCAGATTGACCGAGTCGAGATCACCCAACTCAAGCTTGGGCATGCCGCAACATTTTTCCTTTTCAACCAACACGTAGGGGATCTCGTTATGGTCCAGGATTTTCAGCAGGTCATGTCCGATGCCGGGCTCGTTGTAATTGACATAGCAAGTGGAATAAATCGCCACCTTGCCTGGGGTGCGCTCGCCATTCTTCACTTCATGGGTTGGGCTTTCGGCAGCACTAGAGCGGAATTTTCGGGACGCAAAGGAAGGCATCCAGGCATCCTTATCCACGCCCAGCACGCTTTCCATGGCACTACGGGCCACTTTGGTCTTGTTGACCGCATTGGCCACTTGCACCACGATCGGAATGCCGGCAAATGAGCCATGCAAGTCGGTGGAAGCCAGCAGCTTCTCGCTAGTCTTGACCTCGCCCTTCTTGAATTTAATGGCCTTGGCGCGCAGCATGGTGTGTGGGAAATCCAGGTTCCACTCATGCGGCGGGGTATAGGGGCACTTGGTCATATAGCAGAGGTCGCACATATAACACTGGTCGATTACTTTCCAGTAATCCTGTTTGGCCACCCCATCCACCTCCATGGTGGCACTCTCATCCACCAGGTCAAACAAGGTTGGAAATGCGCCGCATAGGCTGACACAACGACGGCAGCCATGACAGATGTCAAAGATTCTTTCCAACTCCTTGAAGGTGGACGCTTCGTTGTAGAAATCCGGGTTCTTCCAGTCCAGGGGATGTCGGGTCGGGGCTTCCAGATTACCTTCGCGAGACATGATTGATCCTTTAAAAACTAAGTCAAGTGGTTGGACAAGGCGCTTGCGCAAGGTGCCAGCAAACGCGCTCTCCAACCACCACGCCAACTGGCATGGTGGTGAACCGGAGGATTAATCCACCAGTTCGTTCAGGGCCTTCTGATAGCGGTTGGCGTGGGAGCGCTCCGCCTTGGCCAAGGTCTCGAACCAGTCGGCGATCTCGTCAAAACCTTCTGCGCGAGCGGTCTTGGCCATCCCCGGGTACATGTCGGTGTACTCATGGGTTTCGCCAGCCACGGCGGACTTCAGGTTGTCACGGGTAGAGCCGATGGGCAGGCCGGTAGCGGGGTCGCCGGCAGCCTCCAAGAACTCCAAGTGACCGTGGGCATGCCCAGTTTCACCTTCAGCGGTCGAGCGAAACAACGCAGCCACGTCGTTCTGGCCTTCAACGTCAGCCTTGTTTGCGAAATACAGGTAACGCCGATTGGCCTGAGATTCGCCGGCAAAGGCATCTTTCAGGCACTGTTCCGTTTTGGAACCTTTCAGTGTGCTCATGGAAATCTCCTAGTAGAGGTTAAGGACTCAGTTGCTTTGAACTCGTCAAAGACAGAGGTGACTCTAAACCCTCAGGCTGCCGGCGTCTAATTGTGAGTTTCAATACGCGAGATTGTGATTTCCTATTAAGCGTTTCTATCTAAAAATTATTTCAATTAATTTTTCCAAAAGTAACGCTTACCAACCCTAGGTCACTGGGATCCAACACATCCCTCGGATCGGTAGAATACAAATCAAGTTTCAACCTCAGAAAGACGGCGCCCGCTGGGCGCCTTTTCACTTATTCCGGCACCATGAGCGACTCACCCCAGCAACCCGGCTTGAGCAGCCTGGCCAAATCTTTCGAACCCGCTGCCCTGGAGGCGAATTGGGGGGCAGCCTGGGAACAGCAGGGCTACGGCAAGGCTGGATTCCGGGGAACCGGCAAAGCCAAGGCAGACGTCCCATCGTTCGCCATCCAGCTACCCCCTCCCAATGTGACCGGCACACTGCACATGGGTCACGCCTTCAATCAGACCATCATGGACTCGCTGACACGCTACCACCGCATGTCGGGCGCCAACACGGTCTGGGTACCGGGTACCGATCACGCCGGCATTGCCACCCAGATTGTGGTGGAACGCCAGTTGCAGGAGCAAAAGATCAACCGCCATGAGCTGGGACGCAAGAACTTTGTCGCCCGGGTTTGGGAATGGAAAGAACAGTCGGGCAACACGATCACCACCCAAATGCGCCGCATGGGCGACAGCGTGGACTGGAGCCGTGAATATTTCACCATGGACGACAAGTTGTCACGGGTGGTGACCGAGACCTTTGTACGCCTCTATGAACAAGGCCTGATCTATCGCGGCAAACGCCTGGTGAACTGGGATCCGGTTCTGCAATCAGCTGTATCGGACCTGGAAGTGGAAAGCGAGGAAAGGGACGGCCACCTCTGGCATATCGCCTACCCGCTGAGCGATGGCTCAGGCTCACTCACTGTGGCCACCACCCGACCCGAGACCATGCTGGGTGACGTGGCGGTGATGGTTCACCCTGAGGATGAACGCTACCGGGATCTGATTGGCAAGAAGGTCACCCTGCCGCTGGTTGGACGCCAGATTGCTGTCATCGCCGACAGCTATGTGGACCAGACCTTTGGCACCGGCGTGGTCAAGGTGACGCCTGCGCATGACCCCAATGACTATGTCGTGGGTCAGCGGCACAAACTGGAACAGATCTGCGTGCTGACCCTGCAAGCCAGGATCAACGACAACGCCCCTGAAAAATACCGCGGCCTGGACCGTTTCGCAGCCCGCAAAGCCATCGTCAACGACCTGCAGGATCTTGGCCTGCTGGTTGAAACCAAAAAACACAAGCTGATGGTGCCGATCTGCACCCGGACTGGCCAGATCGTCGAGCCCATGCTGACCGACCAGTGGTTCGTCGCCATGAGCACAGTCAGCCCGCAGGATCCAACTGGAAAAAGCATTGCCCAAAAGGCCATTGACGCGGTCGAAAGTGGCGCTGTCAGGTTCGTGCCGGAAAACTGGGTCAACACCTACAACCAGTGGATGAACAACATCCAGGACTGGTGCATCTCCAGGCAATTGTGGTGGGGTCACCAGATCCCGGCCTGGTATGACGAACAGGGTAAGGTCTACGTTGCCCGCAACGAGGCCGAGGCCCAGGCGCAGGCTGGTGCGGGCGTCAAACTGGTACGCGATGAGGATGTCTTGGATACCTGGTACTCATCCGCCCTGGTGCCTTTTTCCACCATGGGCTGGCCGCAGGTTACTGAGGACTATGACCTTTATCTGCCGTCAACGGTGCTGGTCACCGGCTACGACATCATCTTCTTCTGGGTCGCCCGAATGATCATGATGACAACCCATTTCACCGGACGGGTGCCGTTCAGGGATGTCTATATCCATGGCCTGGTGCGGGATGCGCAGGGCCAGAAAATGAGCAAGTCTGAGGGCAATGTGCTCGATCCGGTGGACCTGATCGACGGCATCGCGCTAGAACCCCTGCTCGTCAAGCGCACCACCGGTCTGCGCCGCCCGGAAACCGCCCCCCAGGTGAGAAAAAACACCGAGAAGGAGTTTCCCAACGGCATTCCAGCCTTTGGCGCCGACGCCCTGCGTTTCACTTTTGCCTCGTTGGCCACACTGGGGCGCAACATCAACTTTGACAGCAAGCGCTGTGAAGGCTACCGCAATTTCTGCAACAAATTGTGGAATGCCACCCGCTTTGTGCTGATGAACTGCGAGGGCCACGATTGCGGACTGAAGGACCACGGCGCGGGCGAATGTCTGCCAGGCGGCTATCTGGAATTCAGCGCTGCCGACCGTTGGATCGTTTCATTACTGCAACAGGTCGAAGCCCAGGTGGCACAAGGATTTGCCGATTACCGCCTGGATCTGGTGGCCAACGCCATTTACGACTTCGTCTGGAATGAATTCTGCGACTGGTACCTCGAAATCGCCAAAGTTCAAATCCAGGGTGGAGCGCCCAGCGCACAGCGCGGCACTCGCCGCACCCTGATCCGTACCCTGGAGACCATCCTACGGCTGGCTCACCCGTTGATTCCTTTTATCACCGAGGAGTTGTGGCAGAGGGTGGCTCCGGTGGCCGGACGCGCAGGCGACTCGGTGAGCATCGCGGCTTACCCGGTCGCCCAGTTGGAGCGGGTTGACCCACAGGCGCTGCAGGACATCACCCGTCTCAAATCGCTGGTGGATGCCTGCCGCAATTTACGCGGCGAGATGAATGTCTCGCCCTCGACCCGGCTACCGCTGTATGTCTTGTTGGCTAATCAGGACGCAGCCTTCATCCAGTCCTGGTCGGCCGTATTGCAAGCCCTGTCCAAGTTGAGTGAGGTACGCATCTTCAGCGATGAACCCGCATGGGTCAACGCTGCCCAGGCTGCGCCACTGGCCGTGGTGGGAGAGATGCGCTTGTGTCTACACATGGAAGTCGATGTGGCTGCTGAAAAGACCCGGCTGACCAAGGAAACTGCGCGACTGACGGGAGAGATCGCCAAGGCCCAGGGTAAGTTATCCAACGAAGCCTTTGTCGCCAAAGCGCCGCCTGCCGTGATCGACCAGGAGCGCAAGCGACTGGCCGACTTCAGTGCCACCCTGTCAAAGCTGCAAGACCAGTTGTCCCGGCTTGGCTAGCAGGAGAAATTGGTCCATCTACAAGCCCGCATTGAGGATATTCCCATGACCCATGGCCCTATCAAGACCGCAGTTTTTCCCGTGGCAGGTTTGGGTACTCGCTTTTTACCCGCCACCAAGGCCAGCCCCAAGGAGATGCTGCCCGTGGTGGACAAGCCGCTGATTCAGTATGCGGTGGAAGAGGCCTATGCCGCAGGCATCCGTCACATGGTGTTTGTCACCGGGCGCAACAAACGGGCGATCGAGGACCATTTCGACACCGCCTACGAGCTCGAAAATGAACTCGAGCAGTCCGGCAAGCATGCCCTGCTGGCTGTGGCCAACTCTGTGGCGCCACCAGACATGCTGTGTTCCTATGTGCGCCAACCCCGTGCGCTCGGACTGGGTCATGCCGTGCTGTGCGCTGAACACCTGACGGCTGGTGCCGCATTTGCAGTCCTGCTCGCCGATGACCTGATGCTGGGTCCCACCGGAGGGCAAGCAGTTTTAGCCCAGATGGTCGAGGTGTTTCAGCGCCGGCAAGCGGCGGTGCTGGCCGTGCAGGAAGTCCCCCTGCAAGAGGTCAGGCGCTACGGCATTGTGGCCGGCACTCAAACTGAAGACCGGCTCCTGAAGATCGAAAGAATCGTGGAAAAACCTGCTCCTGATCAGGCCCCCTCCCAACTGGCCGTTGCTGGCCGCTATATCCTGACGCCTGCAATTTTTGAGCAGATTCGGCAGCAGCCCCGGGGTTCGGGCGGTGAGATCCAGCTGACCGATGGTATTGCCGGCCTGCTGACGCTGGAACCTGTTTATGCCTACCGCTATCTAGGCAAGCGCTACGACTGTGGCAGCAAGGAAGGTTTTTTGCAGGCCACGGTGGAAATCGCACTCGATCACCCTGAAGTGGGCAATTTCTTCAGAGACTATCTGAAGAATCTCAAGCTCTGATCATCAGAGCTGGACTGCTCAGGGCAGACAACCCTCGCCTAGCGGCGACGCAGCAAGTGGGTAAATTCGTCACCCTCGCTGGACTGGCCAATCAGCTCGTTACCCGTCTGTTTGGCAAAGGCCGCGAAATCACGCATTGATCCCGGATCGGTGCTGACCACTTTCAAGGTCTGGCCAGTCTCCATCTCGGACAAAGCTTTCTTCGCCTTGAGTATGGGCAAGGGACAGTTCAGGCCCCGGGTATCCAGTTCTCGATCTATATTGTTAGCACTCATAAGCACTCCATGAACAAGCTTTTCTCTCAATTAGGGCCGTAGCAGTTTCAGGGCTTTTGCAAATTGTCTCTATCGCAGGCCCGCTTAGGCGGGAAAGACGCCCGTGGAGAGGTATCGATCACCCCGGTCACAGACAATAAACACGATGGTGGCATTTTGATCACGCGCAGCAATCTGTTGCGCCACCCAGCATGCCCCGGCGGCTGAAATGCCAGCAAAGATGCCTTCCTCCCGCGCCATGGCACGGCACATCTCTTCAGCATCGGCCTGACTGACCAGCACCAATTCATCCACCGCGGCAGGATCATAAATCTGGGGCAGATACTCCTGCGGCCATTTGCGAATTCCAGGAATGCGAGAGCCCTCAGCAGGTTGTGCGCCAATGATTCTGATATGTGGATTTTTCTCTTTCAGAAAATGACTCACACCGGTGATGGTGCCGGTTGTTCCCATGGCGCTGACGAAATGTGTGATTCGCCCACCGGTTTGCTCCCAGATCTCCGGGCCCGTGGTCTCATAATGAATCCTTGGATTGTCGTGATTGCCAAATTGGTCGAGCACCCTGCCCTTGCCGCTGGCCTGCATTTGCTCAGCCAAATCTCTTGCGTACTCCATCCCCCCCGTTTTGGGTGTGAGGATCAGCTCGGCGCCGAAGGCTTTCATGGTTTGTGCGCGCTCGATTGACAGGTCTTCGGGCATGATCAGCACCATGCGGTAGCCCTTGATGGCGGCCGCCATGGCCAAGGCAATGCCCGTGTTTCCAGAGGTGGCTTCGATCAGGGTATCACCCGGTTTGATTTCGCCACGCTCCTGGGCACGCTGAATCATCGACAGGGCAGGCCTGTCCTTGACTGATCCGGCCGGGTTATTTCCCTCCAGCTTGCCCAGAATGACGTTGCCCCTCTCGCTGCAGGCGGGCTGCCCGATTCGCTGCAGTTTTATCAGCGGCGTTTTACCGATGGCGTCTTCAATGGTTGGGTAATTCATAACCCACACTGTGCCATAATCCGGGCTCTGTTTTTCCCCTTGCCCGGGTGGTGAAATTGGTAGACGCAGGGGACTCAAAATCCCCCGCCGCAAGGCGTGCCGGTTCGAGTCCGGCCCCGGGCACCAGGATGAATCTCTAATCCGAATCTTGCCAAACCCCTCTCGAAGGTTTAGCACCCCGTCCCTACAACAGTTGAATCAGCGCGGACAAATCTGCGCAGGAACAGGCGCCGTCAGCAAAACCGGTGATACCTGCATCGAACTGGGCACGGTGACTGGAGGACGTGGTGTCGGCGTCTGGGTCACATTGTTGGACACTTTACCTTCCTTGCCCACCGATTCATACATTTGTGCCATCGACTCGGGCTTTCCCGCTATCTTGGCCTCAACCAGCCCCTCAATAATCCCGCTGAGTTGCGGCGTTAAGGCATGACCCAGCCAACTTGAACTGTTGCCTTTGATCGCGTTGAGTTGCTCCAAGGTGCAGTTGGGCGAATAGGTTGTCAGCCATTGCTCGGCGCGGCTGGCGCGCAACTCAACATCATGGGTGCCCAGGGCTACCGCCCTGAAATGAGATACCAGACAGGCTGCCTTGGCGTTGGCGTTTGGATTTGCACCTTGTGGCCTGTTGGCTTGGCCCCAGGCACTGCCCACCAGCACCCAGACCAGTCCAAGGCTCAAGAGAACAGACAAGGTTCTAGACACGCCAAATTCCTATGTTTCAGAGGGCTTCAGGGAAATCTGAAGTCAGCTTTTAATTAGAGCTCGAACAACCAGCATCCCAGCAGCAATTTTTCAAAAGTGAGCTCTGTAATTACTGTTGACCAGCTTCATTATCGACACCAACCTTGAAATCTTGAGCCTTTACCCTAAACCGCAACAGCTTGCCGCCAACAACTTATTTATGGCTGGAACCCTGCATCAGCAGTTGGACCAGACGGTGCAGGTCACGTTCAATATCATCCTTGACGGTGGTGAACTCAATACCCGCCATTCGATGCTGGTCAACTTCCCGGATACTGCGCACCTTGGCATAGAGTTCCTGCATATCGCTGCCAATCAGGGACAAATCCATGCGGACCAGAATTTCATCATGCTCCATCACGTCCGGGGACACTTCGGCCAGCAGTCCTTCATAACTGAGGTCGTGGGCCAGTCCCTTGTGTTCGGTAGGGATGACCACCTTGCCCTTGACGGACTGGTAGACAAAGGGCAAGCGCACCTCCACCCGTGGACTCTTTCGAATTTCCTGTCGAGGCACCTGTAGCGACAAGGAGGGAATCCCCAACACCTCCCGCAGGGTGACGGGTTGGGTTTTGCCCTTCATGTGAACCTCCATGGGTTCCTCAACCTGGACAAAATCTGCACAGCGTGCGTAGGTGGATTCACTGATCAGGATTTGTCCACGCAAGCTGAAGGATTCAATGCGCGCCGCCACATTGACTTCATTACCGATGACGGTATTTTCTGAATGCAGTGCAGAACCAAGCGTACCAGCGATCACTTCTCCAGTATTGATGCCAACGCCCATGAACAAGGCAGGAAGACCCAGTGACTTGTTCTCACGATTCATCTCTTTCATGGCGATCTGCATCTGCACCGCGCATATCAGAGCCCGTTGTACATCATCGGGCGCAGCATTGGGAATCCCAAAAAGCAGCATCACCGCATCACCCATGAATTTGTCAACGACCCCACCATTGGCAACCGCCACTTCACTCATTTTGGAAAGGTAACGGTTCAGAGTTTCCACCACCACATCAGGCGCATGGGTTTCTGACATGGTGGTAAAGCCACGGATGTCCGCCATGATGATGGTGACCTCTTGAGTCTTCCAGGCAGGTCCAGTTGACGACGTCGCCGAATTCACCGGTCGGGCCGAATGCTGCTCAGGTTTCAGCTTTGTTTTTCTGACTGTGCTGCCCATTTGAATGAAATTTGAGTTGTCGGTCCGACTTCCTGCGCCACTTGAGGAACTTGCAAGAACATCCTAATCCTGCCAGAGCAGCTTCACAAGGTTAATTTGGCACGCCCAGGGCTCAAAGTTTGAGAATACTCACGGCATTGTCTCTTTTAGCGCTTTTCGCTCTATCAGCCCCTCCCGAACGGTTGGGTACCGCAGTTTGAGGTTCAGCTCCGTCAATAACCGGGTATTGTCCAGTCGTCGCGATTCACTCATGAAACTGAGGAGCATCAAAGGCAGTTGATCAGGGGCGGTACTGCGAGCCACCCGGGGGGGCCTGGGCAAACCATAGAGATCTGCCGCCAGATCAAAGTAGTCTCCCATCTTGAGATCAGTCTTATCATTGACGTGATACACGCGCTGGGGTCGTCCCCGCCAAAGCGCAGCAATGCAGGCACGCGCCAGATCGTCTGCGTGAATATGGTTGGTGAAAACATCATCACTGGCCTGCAATACCGGCGTACCCTTGAGCAAGCGATTGCGCGGCGTTCCCCCCTCCCGATCTGGTGCATAAATTCCTGGCACACGCAGAATGCTGGTGCGAAGTGCTGCTGACCGGCCAAAGAAGCGAACCGTACGCTCAGCATCAACCCTTCGAACTGCACGCTGGGTATGCGGCTTGACGGGCCGTGACTCCCCGATCAGCGCTCCCTCACAGTCGCCGTAGACACCACTGGTCGATGCATAAACGAATTCTGCCGGCGGGCAGCGCCGACTCAGGGCCTGAACCAGCGCTTTGGTACGGGGATCGGTCCAGCCCTGCGCCGGCGGCGGCGCCAGATGAAGCACTTGTGTAGCCAGCCCCGCCAGCCGACGCAAGGTAGCGGGCTGATCCAGGTTACCCACCAGCGGCACCAGTCCATGCTTGCGCAGTTGGGGCAGTCGCTCAGGCGATGATGTCAGAGCCAGCGCCCTGCCCCGGCCAGCCAGCTCGCGGACGACCCGAAGGCCTACATCACCACAACCAATGATCAACAGTCGGGGGCGACGGAAACGGGCCGGCAGGGCGCCTAGTGGAGTTTGATTTGAAGGCACAATCTCAGGCTTTGCGTGTTCGAACCCCTGAAGGATACAAAAAAATGTCAGCCAATGAATCACTGCCCCAGGCCGAATTCAAGGTCACCGTTCAACCCAGTGGCCGCAGTTTTGTCGTGCAGCCGGGCGAAACCCTGCTGGCTGCTGCCATTCGCCAAGGCATCGGACTGCCCTACGGATGCAAGGATGGCGCCTGCGGCTCTTGCAAATGCAAAAAACTAGAAGGTAGGGTGACCCATGGTCAGCATCAGACCAAGGCCCTCAGTCAGGATGAAGAGGCCCAGGGCATGGTGCTGGCCTGTTGTGGCGTCCCGCAAAGCGATGTGGTGCTGGAATCGCGGCAGGTCACCGATGAGCGGTCCTATCCGGTACGCAAGCTGCCAGTTCGAGTCAGTCAGCTGGATAAAAAATCTGTTGATGTGATGCTGCTGCGGCTGCAGTTGCCCGCCAACGACAATTTTGCCTTTCATGCCGGGCAATATGTCGATTTTCTGTTGCGCGACGGCGCCCGGCGCAGTTACTCGATGGCCACAGCTCCCCACTTGGGCATCGGACAAAAAGATGCCACCCCACCCGTGGGCCCCGCCATTGAACTGCATATCCGTCACATGCCAGGCGGCAAATTCACCGACCATGTCTTTGGCGCCTTGAAAGAGAAGGACATCCTGCGCATCGAAGGGCCGCTTGGCAGCTTCTACCTGCGCGAAGATTCCGACAAACCGATCGTGCTGCTGGCATCAGGGACTGGGTTTGCCCCGATCAAGGCCATCATCGAACACATTCAGCACAAAGCGATTGACCGATCCCTGGTCCTTTACTGGGGCGGCCGACGACCCACCGACCTTTACTTGAACGACTGGGTGCTGCAAAAAACCAGGGAGATGACCAACCTGAAGTACATCCCTGTGATTTCAGATGCGCTGCCTCAAGATGGCTGGCAAGGTCGCACCGGTTTTGTCCATCAAGCGGTCTTGCAGGACCTGCCTGACCTGTCGAGCCACCAGGTGTATGCCTGTGGGGCGCCCATCGTGGTCGATTCGGCCCGGCGCGACTATGTCAGCCTGGCTGGCTTGCCCGAAGAAGAGTTCTTTGCCGATTCCTTCACCAGCGAGGCAGACAAGCACGGGGCCTGAAGCGCGAAGGTCTTAAGACAACTTGACCTGGCCACCTGCCAGGTTTGCCGGATCCTGTTTTTTCAGGCCGATCAGGCTGGAAGCAGAAAGTCCTGGCTGATGCGCGTACCGAGCTGGTTGATACGGGTGAGAAACTGCGTCAGAAAGGTATGCAAGCCGAACGACATGATCTCGTCGATCTGGCCGTACTGAAGTTCAGACAACAACTTGCCGGCAAATCTTTCGGTTTCCCCAGACGCCTGATTGGCCAACTGCTCCAGGTTGCCCACTACGCCCTTGAGGCTGGCGTGCAGGCTGCGCGGCATGTCGGCGCGCAGGATCAGCAATTCGGCGACCCGCTCAGGGGCGATCACATCGCGGTAAACCTTGCGGTACACCTCGAACGCACTGACACTTCGCAATATCGCAATCCAATGGTAGATGTCGTACTCCTGGTCGAGTTGGCTGGCGGCACCATAAAAGTCGCTGTGTACGGCGTGAAATTTCACATCTAGCAGCCTGGCCGTGTTGTCAGCCCTTTCCAAGAAGGTGGCCATGCGGTAGAACCTGAAAGCTTCATCCTGCAGCATGGTGCCGATAGCCACGCCCCGGGATAGATGAGAGCGGAATTTGACCCATTCGAAAAATTTTCCCGGATCGCGTTCAAACTCCTTGCCTTTGAGCTTTCGTTGCAGGTCCAGCCAGGTGTCGTTGATGGTTTCCCAGACCTCGGTGGTCAGGGCGCCACGCACAGCACGCGCATTTTCGCGGGCCGCCTTCAGGCAACAGACAATGCTGGATGGGTTGGTTTCCTCACGCACCATGAAGTGCATGACATCCGATGCGTTCAATTGATCGTGCAGATCCCGGTAAGGCGTCATCAGTTCACTGATGCGCAGCATGCCCTCCCAGCCCAACTGGTCCACAGCCACAGATTGGGGTAGCAAGGAAGTCTGGTAATTCACATCGAGCATGCGAGCCGTGTTCTCGGCACGTTCGGTGTAACGCGACATCCAGAACAAATGATCGGCGGTTCTTGACAACATGATTTGCCTTCCGAATCAGGGTTCCAGGACCCAGGTGTCCTTGGTGCCACCGCCCTGAGACGAGTTCACCACCAGCGACCCCTCTTTCAAAGCCACCCGGGTCAGGCCGCCAGGTACTGTTTGTACCGTCTTGCCCGACAGCACAAAGGGGCGCAGGTCGATATGGCGCGGGGCAATCCCGTTCTTGACGTAAGTAGGGCAGGTTGACAGGCTCAAGGTGGGCTGAGCGATGTAGCCGTCGGGTTTGGCCAGCACCGCCTGACGAAAGTCTTCGATTTGCGCCTGCGTCGAAGCTGGCCCAACCAACATGCCGTAGCCTCCGGCACCATGTACCTCCTTGACCACCAGATCCCTGAGATTAGCCAGGATGTACTTCAGGTCCTGCGGATTTCTCCCCATAAAGGTGGGGACATTGTGAAGGATAGGTTTTTCCCCCAGGTAGAACTCGATCATTTTTGGCACATAGGGGTAAATCGACTTGTCATCTGCAACGCCTGTTCCAATCGCATTGCACAGAGTCACATTGCCCTTGCGGTAGACATCCAGCAGGCCAGCGCAGCCCAGCGCAGAGTCTGAACGGAATACCGAGGGGTCCAGAAAATCATCGTCCACCCGTCGGTAGATCACATCCACCCGTTGGGGCCCACGGGTGGTTCGCATATAGACAAAGCCGTCTTTGACAAACAGGTCCTGGCCTTCGACCAGCTCGACGCCCATTTGCTGGGCCAGAAATGCATGCTCGAAATAGGCGCTGTTGTACATGCCCGGGGTCAGCACGACCACTGTGGGAGAAGCCGTGTGCGCGGGGCTAACGGCGCGCAGGGTTTCAAGTAGCAGGTCAGGGTAATGGGCGACAGGCGCCACCCGGTTCTGGGTGAACAGACTTGGGAAGAGACGCATCATCATTTTGCGGTCTTCCAGCATGTAGCTCACCCCACTGGGAACCCGCAAATTGTCTTCCAGCACGTAGTACTGTGCCTCGCCTTGCCCACCAGGCACGGGCGCACGCACGATATCGACGCCAGCAATATGGGAATAGACACCGCCGGGCACATCCACGCCCAGCATTTCCTTGCGAAACTGGACATTGCCCTCAATCTGCTCCCGTGGCACCAGACCGGCGTTGAGGATTTCCTGGTCGTGGTAGATGTCATGCAGAAATCTGTTCAGCGCCGTCACCCGCTGAGCCAGACCTTGCTCCATGACCGTCCACTCGTCAGCCGGTATTACCCGGGGTATCAGGTCAAACGGAATGAGCCGCTCGGTTCCAGCGCCCTCTTCGTCCTTGTCACCATACACCGCAAAGGTGATGCCCACCCGCCTGAATATCATCTCAGCCTCTTCCTTGCGCGCGGCCATGATGTCGGGCGGCTGCTGGGCAAGCCAGGCCGCATATTTTTTGTAGTGCTCCCTGACCTGCTCTGGGGCTGCGTACATCTCATCAAAGCTGTGGCGGGTCATGACATGGGCCTGGTGGGGGAAGGGTTTCGTCCACCCATGATAGCAATTTGGCTAATACTGGGGTCCACCCCGCTATACGGCCTTTTTTCATGCCCGTCCGTAATCATGGAAAATTGAGACTGGAAGGCCTTTTCAGGCCCCATGGCTTCATGAAGTCCGCCCTCAAGAAGCCAAAACCTTCCTTCTGAAAGTTGCGCATGGCCATCCACGTCGCCCTTAATCACGTCACCCACTACCAGTACGACCGGCTCGTCAATCTCGGGCCGCAGGTTGTGCGCCTGCGTCCTGCACCGCATTGCCGCAGCAAGGTGCTGTCCTATTCACAAAAAATCGAGCCCGCCCAGCACTTCATCAACTGGCAACAGGATCCATTTGCCAACTACCAGGCCCGTCTGGTATTTCCCGAGCCCATGCGCCAATTCAAGGTGACCGTGGACCTGGTGGTTGAAATGGCTGTTCACAACCCCTTCGACTTTTTCCTGGAGCCAACGGCCGAGCATTTTCCATTTAGCTATGAAGCCGAACTGCAGGCAGAACTGGCGCCTTACCTCGTGAAGGACAAACTGACGCCCTTGCTGAAGGCTTATCTGGGCCAGGTCAATACCGAGAAACAGCGCACGATTGACTTTCTGGTTCAGATCAACCAGCAGCTGCAACAGGACATTGACTACACCGTCCGTATGGAACCGGGTGTCCAGACGCCTGAAGAAACACTTGAAAAACGCATTGGGTCCTGTCGGGATACCGGTTGGCTGCTGGTTCAACTGCTGCGTCACCTCGGCCTGGCGGCACGCTTTGTTTCTGGTTATCTGATCCAACTCACACCCGATGTGAAATCGGTGGACGGCCCCAACGGGCCTGAAAACGACTTCACCGACCTGCATGCCTGGTGTGAAGTATTCCTTCCTGGGGCAGGATGGATCGGTCTGGATCCGACATCAGGTCTGCTGGCTGGCGAGGGCCATATTCCGCTGGCCTGCACCCCTCAGCCCTCCAGTGCGGCGCCAATCGATGGCGCCCTGGACGAGTGCGAGGTGTCCTTCAGCCATCACATGCAAGTCTCTCGGATCTATGAGTCGCCTCGGGTGACCAAACCCTATACCGACGAGGAGTGGCAAGAGATTCAATCGCTGGGCCAGCGGGTGGACCTAGACCTGCAAAAAGGCGATGTCCGTCTGACCATGGGGGGCGAGCCTACTTTTGTGGCCACCAGCAACCGGGATGCTGCCGAGTGGAACACCGATGCCCTGGGCCCCAGCAAACGAAATTACGCCACTGAGCTGCTGCATCGCTTGCGCCATCAGTACGGTGCTGGTGGCTTTGTGCATCTGGGTCAGGGCAAGTGGTACCCGGGCGAACAACTGCCCCGATGGGCCTTGTCACTGTTCTGGCGAGACGATGCCCAAACCATCTGGCAAAACCCGGATCTATTTGCTGACGAGCGACAGTCTGCCCAATACACCTCGCAGGACGCCCAGAATTTCATCCGGCTGCTGGCCAGCAAATTGGGCCTGACCGACCAACATGTCTGTACCGGTTTTGAAGATGCCTGGTACTTTCTATGGCGTGAACGCCGGCTGCCGGTCAATGTGGACCCTTTTGATGCCAAGCTTGACGATGCCCTGGAACGTCAGCGCTTGTTTCGGGTCTTCAGCCAGGGCCTCAAGACCGCCGTGGGCTACGTGCTCCCACTGCAGGCCCATCATGATGACACGACGGGCAGTGCGCGCTGGCGAACCGGTCCGTGGTTTTTGCGTGATGAGCGCATGTACCTGATCCCTGGCGATTCACCGATGGGCTACCGACTGCCCCTGGACTCTCTGCCCTGGGCGGCCGCGGGTGACACCGATTACTCCATGCCGCTAGACCCGTTCGCACCACGCGGCGCCTTGCCCAGCGCCGCAACACTGGTGCATCAGTACACCGGGCTCAGGCCGGGCCAAAACGTGTCCCTCAGCAGAGCGCAAGACCCGTCAAACACTCAGTTTGCAAGCAGCCGAGCCGTATCAGGTTCTGGCGCCGATTCAGGGCATCCTGCAGGTGACTCCAATGGCCAACCCGGTGCGCAAATGTCTGGCTGGGGCTCCACCACGGCAACAGGCGCGCAAGCCCCCTGGCCCCGGCGTGGCGAATCTGCCTCAGGCCAGATCCGTACCGCACTGTGTGTTGAGGCCCGGGATCCGCAACGTGCCAATGGTCCCAACTCAGAGAAACACCATGGCGGCAACAGCCAGCATCTGTATGTCTTCATGCCGCCCTTGCAGCGCCTGGAAGACTACCTCGACCTGTTGGCGGCTGTCGAAGCAACCGCTGAGCAACTGGCCGTCAAGATCGTGCTCGAAGGTTACCCGCCCCCCCGCGATCCACGTCTGAAAATGCTCCAGATCACGCCAGACCCTGGAGTCATCGAAGTCAATATCCACCCTGCCCATCATTGGGGCGAACTGGTTGAACGCACCGAATTTCTGTATGAGGCGGCCCACCAGACCCATCTATGCGCAGAGAAGTTCATGACCGATGGCCGACATACTGGGACCGGGGGCGGCAACCACTTTGTGCTCGGGGGCGCCACACCCGCCGATAGTCCCTTTCTGCGCCGACCCGAGCTGCTGGGCAGCCTGATTGCCTATTGGCACAACCACCCGTCCCTGAGCTACCTCTTCAGCGGTCTGTTCATTGGCCCGACCAGTCAGGCGCCCCGCGTGGATGAAGCCCGCAACGATCAGCTCTATGAGCTTGAAATTGCGCTCAACCAGATGGCAGCAAACCGGCATAAACATGGTCAGGATATGCCACCCTGGCTGGTAGATCGGGCGCTGCGCAACATCCTGATCGATGTGACGGGCAACACCCACCGCAGCGAGTTTTGTATCGACAAACTCTACAGCCCTGACAGCGCCAGCGGTCGACTGGGCCTGCTGGAGTTGCGAGCCTTTGAAATGCCCCCCCACGCCCGCATGAGTGTGGCACAGCAACTGCTGTTGCGCGCTCTGGTTGCCCGTTTCTGGTCACACCCTTGGCATGGCAAGCTAACCCGCTGGGGGACCGAACTGCACGACCGATTTCTGCTCCCCACGTTCGTTCGCATGGACTTTGATGATGTCCTCGAAGACATGGGCCAATTCGGTTATCACTTCGAGAGGAGCTGGTTCGATCCCCACTTCGAATTTCGCTTTCCCTTGATTGGTCAACTGGCGACCCGTGGCATCGAAATGACGTTGCGTAATGCCCTGGAACCCTGGCATGTCATGGGCGAAGAAGGCGCGGTGGGCGGGACAGTTCGGTACGTCGACTCCTCCCTGGAGCGGCTCGAAGTCCGGGTCAGCGGCTATAACGACAGTCGCTATGTGATGACGGTCAACGGCCGCGCCCTGCCCTTGCAGCCCACTGGCACGGCAGGGGACTATGTGGCCGGGGTTCGCTACAAGGCCTGGAATCCGCCCTCCAGCCTACACCCCTCGATCGGCGTGCATGCCCCACTGACCTTTGACATTGTCGACACCTGGATGAAGCGTTCATTGGGCGGATGCCAGTACCATGTGGCCCATCCGGGTGGGCGTAACTACAACACCTTCCCGATCAATGCCTACGAAGCCGAGAGTCGTCGTCTGGCAAGATTTTTCCAGATGGGCCATACACCGGGACAAATTGTGGTCCAGCCCGCTCAACCCAGTCGCGAGTTCCCCTTCACCCTGGACCTGCGGCGCTAGGACGACCGTGAGAAACAGGCATACTTCAGGGCTGAATCTGATCTGATCGCGAAGACATTGGCCCTGCAATCCCTTTTTCAAAACGACCTGTCCCTGAGCGGCTCAGCGCTGGCTGCCTCCATCGCCCGACCCACCCCCAGGGGTCATCTTGATGAACTGCGCGGCAAAGACCCGGCGCTGACAGAGTACTGGGCTCGTTTTTTCGACTTGCTCGGCCCCGAGGGAATTGCCGACCTGAACCGGCGCCAGCAGGGCATGGTGCGTCAACTGCATGACAACGGGGTCACCTACAACGTCTATGCCGATGCTGAAGGCACACCGCGTCCTTGGTCGCTCGATCTTTTTCCGCTGATCATTCCGGCGCAGGATTGGGCCACCATTGAAGCGGGGGTCACGCAGCGGGCGCGTCTGCTCAACAGGATTCTGGCTGACATCTACGGGCCGCGGCAGCTGCTGGAACAAGCCTTGTTACCTGCTGCGCTGGTGCAGGGGCATCCTGGCTACCTGAGAGCCATGCAAGGGGCTCAGCCGGCCGGAGGCACCTGGCTGCATATCGCTGCCTTTGACCTGGCACATGGGCCGGATGGACGCTGGTGGATCGTGTCGCACCGCACGCAGGCGCCTTCGGGCTTGGGTTACCTGCTTGAAAACCGGATCACCATCTCTCGCGAATTTCCAGCCGCCTTCAATGCCATGAAAGTCCAGCGACTGGCCGGCAGCTACAAGGCGCTGATGCGAGGCTTGCAGACCCTTTCGCCCAAGGGCGCTAACGCGCGGATTGCCCTGCTGACACCTGGACCCTACAACGAGACCTATTTCGAACATGCCTACCTGGCTCGCTATCTTGGTCTGAGCCTGGTGGAAGGCCATGACCTGACCGTGCGTGATCAGCATGTTTACCTGAAAACCATGGATGGTCTGGAGCCGGTGGACGTGCTGATCAAGCGCCTGGATGACCAATGGCTGGACCCGCTGGAACTTCGTCCCGACTCGGCACTGGGTGTGCCCGGATTGATGCAGGCTGTCCAGGCTGGCAATGTGTTGCTGGCCAACGCCCCTGGCTCAGCCCCCTTGGAGTCCAGCGCCATGCTGGGCTTTCTGCCCGCCATTTGTGAGCACCTGCTGAGTGAGCCATTGAAGCTGCCGTCCCTGGACACCTGGTGGTGCGGCGAGGCAGCCACCCTGGAAAACGCGCTCCCCATGTTGCATAAGAGCGTGATCAAGAACAACTACAGCGGCAAATTCAGTCAAACCCTGATTGGCCCCACGCTGGACGCGGTTTCACTTGAGAAACTTGCGCGTCGCATTGTCCACCGACCCGACGAACATACCTTGCAGGCCTACCTGCCCCTGTCACACAACCCGACCTGGCACGATGGAAACATTGCCCCGCGTGCCACCATGTTGCGGGTATTTGCCCTGGCCGATGGCCCCGACTCCTGGCGTGTTTTGCCCGGCGGCATTGTTCGACTGGCCCCGCAAGGCCAGATGATTGCCTCAATGCAGCGCGGCGGCAGCAGTGCCGATTGCTGGGTCCTCTCCGATGGCGAACCGGACGATACCAGTCTGCTGCGTCAGGCCAGCAGTACCCTCACGCTGGCCCAGCAGAAACGTGTGGTCACCAGCCGTTCTGCTGAAAATCTTTTCTGGCTCGGACGCTACACTGAACGCGCTGAAAATACGGTTCGTCAGGCTCGACTGACCTTGCGGACCCTCCTCAGCGATGACGCAAATGACGCACGGCTGTCGGCCTGGCTGGGTCAACTGGCGCTGGCTCAGGGGCTAGTAATGCCGCAAACCCCACCGCCAAGCCAGTCTAGCCGGGTCTTTGAGCGCAGCCTGGTGGCCATGCTGGACGCCGATTCCGGCGCGCACAGTGTTGGCTACAACCTGCGCGCCCTGCATCAATCTGCCAACCAGGTCAGGGAAAGACTGTCTCAGGAATTACGCAATCTGATTGGCCGAGTGGACGAAAATTTCACAACCCAACAGGCCCGACTTGGCGAGGACTCTGAATACGCCACTCAGGAAGCACTGGAGTCACTGGCCGCGGCGAGCGAATCCCTGGCTGCCATCACTGGCGCCCAGACTGACCGCATGGTGCGGGATAACGGCTGGCGAATGCTGAGCATCGGCCGGCATCTTGAACGACTGCAAACCCTGGCCCAGGCGCTACGACTGGCACTGGAAACTGGCAGTGTTTTCGATGACCAGGGTTATGAAACCCTGCTCAGTCTGTTTGACAGCAGCATCACATTTCATGCGCAATACCAACAGCGGCGCGATCTCGTTGCGTTGTTGGACATGCTGGTCATCAACCAAGACAACCCGCGCTCTCTGGGCTGGGTGCTCAAATCCCTGCGCGCACGTGTGATCAAGCTGCCCCAGCAAAATTCGGACGCCCCCGAACTGCTGGACCTCCTGCCCGATCCCCAATCATGGGACCTAGCCACCCTCAGCGGCGCCGTCGCCTCCAACGAATCAGCGGCGCAGAACCTGACCCGCGAAGCCCTACCGGCCCCGGCCGAGTTGATGGCACTTTTAAACAGTCTGGAGCAGGCAGCCGCTGATTTGTCGGACAAGATGACACAGCGTTATTTCAGCCACGCTGAGCGCATCAAGCAAAGCCTGTTCAGTTGAACGCCATGCTGCTTCGTGTCATTCACCATACCCAATACATCTATCAGGTACCTGTCATGCTGGCCCAGCATCTGGCCCACCTGCAACCGCTTCAGACAGATGGCCAACAGCTGCTGCGTCATCAAACGGCCATCCTGCCAGTGCCCGCCCAGCGACAGGACACGAGCGACGCCTTTGGCAATCAGCGAACATTTTTTGCCCTGCAAAGCCCCCATGAACAGCTCGATGTGATTTCCGATAGCCTGTTGCAAACCCGAAAAAGCGCCCCGTTGCCAGCCTCACCGGCTTGGGAAGACGTGCAGCAAGCCTACCAATACCATGCCGGTCAGCCCTATGAACCCAGCTCGGAGTTTCGCTTTGCATCGCCTTTTGTGGTGATCGACGATACCTTCACTGAATTCGCCCGCCCGGATTTCACGCCAAGACGCCCTCTTCTCGCCGCCTGCGAAGCCTTGATGAACAGAATCCACATGGAGTTGCGCTATGAGAGCCAAAGCACGGAAATACATACCCCGGCCTTGCAGGCCCTGGCTCAGCGCAAGGGCGTGTGTCAGGACTTTGCCCACATCATGCTGGGGTGTCTGCGTTCGTTGGGGTTAGCGGCGCGCTATGTGAGCGGCTACCTGCTCACCCAACCACCTCCCGGCAAGGAGCGATTGGTAGGGGCTGATGCTTCGCATGCCTGGGTATCGGTCGCCTGCGAAGGCAAGTGGTATGACTTTGATCCCACCAACCAACGATGTGGCTATCCCAGCCCAGGCGAAGACTATGTAACGGTTGCCATTGGGCGCGATTTTGGCGATGTGTCGCCGCTGCGCGGCGTGATCCAAGGGGGTGGATCGCACGAGCTTAGTGTGGCTGTCACGGTGGCTCCCGCGGATCAATTTGAGCGGCTTGTTCCTGGCCTTCAGCTGATCACCGCCAGTGCAGCCTCGGGGCAGCCACTACCAAGAATCAAGTCCAAACCTGCCACGGCCGAATGATCCGCTGCATGTACACACAATTTCTGAACATCCAACTGTCAAGGCTCGCCTCATGAAACGACGACACCTGCTTGCATTTTCAGCCAGCGCTTCGCTGGCATTGCCCTGGTTCACGGTGCGCGCACAAGCGCGTCCAATCCGACTGATCGTGCCCTATGCGGCGGGTGGCCCCATCGATACCACGGCACGTGCACTGGCCGAGCGGGTGAAAGACAGTCTGGGGCTGGTTGTGATTGAAAACCGTCCGGGCGCGGGCGGCAACATTGGGGCTGATGCGGTGGCCAAGGCTACGCCTGATGGTTTCACGATAGGTATTGCCGCCACCGCGACCCACGCCGTCAATCCCTGGCTGTACAGCAAGATGCCCTATGACGCGCAGCGTGATTTCACACCCATCACCCAAATGCTGCGGGTGCCCAATGTGCTGGTGATGAACGCCCAGACCGCCCAACGGTTGAACATCCACACCCTGTCCGACCTGGTGGCCTATGCCAAGGCCAACCCGGCCAAGCTCAATTACGGCAGTGGCGGCAATGGCAGTGCCGGTCATCTGGCGGGAGAATTGTTCAAGCAGCGCGCTGGAATATTTGCGGTACACATCCCCTACAACGGCGGCAATCCGGCCCAGCTGGCCCTGTTGTCAGGGCAGGTCGACTTCAACTTTGACAATCTGGCCACTGCCGCCCCCAACATTCGGGCAGGCAAGTTGAAAGCCTTGGCTGTCACCACACTGGCGCCCTCAACCGCCCTGCCTGGCATACCGCCCGTGGCCCAGACCTATGCCGGCTTTGCCATCGACACCTGGTGGGGTCTGGTCGCTCCTGCAGCCACGCCGCGAGACACCGTAACGCGGCTCAACCAGGCCTTTGTGACCGCCTTGAACAGCCCAGAGATCCGGGCCCGCTTTGCCAGCCTGATGGCTGAGCCGGCACCCGGTTCGCCCGAGGGCTTTGCCGCCTTTATCAGCAATGAATTGGCCAAGTACCAGCCGCTGGTCAAGGCCAGCGGGGCCAGGGTGGACTGAGTCAATACAGAGAGCAGCTTAAAACTCGAGATCCTCGGCAATCGCTTTCAGGCCAGCCTTGGCGCATACCTCATCGGCCTCACCGCCGGGAGCGCCAGAAACGCCGATGGCACCAAACTGGCTGCCGCCGCCTTCAATCATCACACCGCCCCCCACTGCCAGAAAGCGCGGCACGCCGCGGATGCCGCTCATGGGTTTGCCGGCTTGTGTCTCGCTGGCGAGTTGTAGGGTTGAGGTCTTGAAGCTGTTGGCAGTCCAGGCTTTATCGGTGGCGACCCGTGGGGTGTGTGGGCCCGCATATCGGTCGCGCAGCAAGACCTGCACAATCCCACCTCGATCCACCACGGCCACCGCCACCTGGTAGCCCTGCTTGCGGCAACTCTCCAGGGCTGTGCTGGCCGCCTTCAGGGCTGCCTCTGGTGTGAGGGACTTGGTCTGGAATGTGGCGTTCTGTGCCAGGGCGGTACCGGCCAAGGACAAAGCCAGAACGAAACTGAACCTGTTTTTCATGGATGCTCCTGATGCTGAGTCTCAAATGCTTATCTTAGGGGACAAGTCGCGCTGGGAGCCAGCACCGTCATCCGTGACCTAAGTAGGCCGACCGAACCGCCGGATCGTGCAGCAAGGTCTGCGCCGGTGCGCTCAAGGTAATCAAGCCTGACTCCATGACATAGCCCCGGTGGGCAAGGGCCAGGGCCCGGCTGGCATTTTGCTCGACCAGCAATATCGTGACCCCCTGAGCAGCCACCTCGCGCACCACTTCGAAAATTTTGTCGACCATGAGGGGGCTCAGCCCCATCGAAGGTTCATCGAGCAACAGCAATCTGGGGCGGCTCATCAGGGCGCGTCCCATGGCCAACATCTGCTGCTCGCCTCCGCTCAGGGTGCCCGCCAGTTGATCGCGCCGCTCCTTCAGTCTTGGAAACAGCGTAAAAACCCGTTCCATATCGTCATGGATCACGCTTTTGTCGGTCCGTACAAAGGCACCCATCAACAGGTTTTCCTGAATGCTCATGCGGGTGAATACGCCCCGACCCTCGGGCACCATAGCCAAGCCCTGCTGCACCAGGTCCCAGGCCCCCTGGCCCTGAATATTGCGGCCCAGATAGCTCAGATCGCCAACGCTGGGCAGGATGCCAGTCACGGCTTTCATAGTGCTGGTCTTGCCCGCGCCATTGGAGCCAATCAGGCAGACCAGTTCACCCTCACGAACTTCCAGATCAATGCCCTTGACCGCCTGAATGCCTCCATAGGCGACCTTAAGACCTCGTACCTGCAGCAGGATTTCTGTGCTCATGGTCTCAGCGTTCCTGGCAACAACATTTCTTCCAAGTCAGTGGCGTTCCGGTTAAAGGAGTTCACGTTGACAGACCTGCCTTGTCCGCCTGACCGGTTCCGAGGTAAGCCTCAATCACTTTCTCATTACCCTGCACTTCCCTGGGCGTACCCTCGGCAATCACCCGGCCGTAATCCAGCACCGTCACCCGGTCACAAACGCCCATGACCAGCTTGACGTCGTGCTCGATCAACAACACCGTTTTGCCATCGTCACGAATGCGGTCGATCAGCTCACGCAACTGGATTTTTTCTGTGGCATTCATGCCGGCTGCTGGCTCGTCCAGTGCAATCAACTGCGGATCGGTCGCCAGGGCGCGGGCAATTTCAAGGCGACGCTGGTCACCATAACTGAGCGTGCGAGCCCGATAGTCGGCCATGGCGCCAATACCAACATAGTCAAGCAACTCTTGCGCACGATTGGCAATGACGGACTCTTCCGCCCGAAATGAGGCGGTACGGAAAATTGCCCCCAAGACACCGGAGGAAGAGCGGATATGACGACCCACCATGACATTTTCCAGGGCGCTCATATCGGCAAACAGCCGGATATTCTGGAAGGTACGGGCAATGCCTGCACGGGCCACCTCGTGTACCGCGGTCGGCTCATAGGCTTGGCCCGATAACACAAAGCTTCCGCTATCGGGCGTGTACAGGCCCGTGATCACATTGAAGAAAGTGGTTTTACCTGCACCATTCGGCCCAATCAGGCCATAGACCTGACCACGCTCAATTCGCAAGCCCACCTCGCTGAGCGCCAACAACCCGCCGAAGCGTTTGGACGCATCTCGAACCTCAAGAATCACCTGGCTACCCATGGAAGTCTTAGCCTTTGCCATTTTGAGTGCTTGTCAACTCGGGAGCCGGCCACAGACCACGCGGTCGCAACAGCATGATGGAAATCATGGCCAGGGCAATCAGCAACTGACGCAGGATCGAGGCGTCAAGCCGTCCATCGGTCATGGCCTGCAGAGGGCCTGCCACATAGCGCAAGACCTCAGGCAGGGCTGCCAGCATCACCGCACCGAGTATGACGCCAGGCAAGTGACCCAGACCACCCAGCACCACCATGGCGACAATCATGACCGACTCCATCAGGCTGAACGATTCGGGCGAGATAAAGCTCTGGAACGAGGCAAACATGGCACCTGAGACACCACCGAAGGTCGCCCCCATGCCGAAGGCCAGCAATTTCATATTTCGGGTGTTGATCCCCATGGCCTTGGCAGCAATCTCGTCTTCACGTATTGCCATCCAGGCGCGGCCAATACGCGACCGCTCCAGACGATGGCAGATCAGCACACTCAGCACCACCAGCAGGAGAAAGAGGTAGTAATAAAGCGAGACCGAGGCCAGCTCAAAGTCACCCAGACTAAGTTTTTTTCCCAAATCCAGACCGAACAACTTGAGGGAGTCAATCTGCCCGATGCCCTTGGGACCATTCGTCAGGTTGATCGGATGGTCCAGATTGTTCAGAAACACCCGAATGATTTCGCCAAACCCCAGGGTCACAATGGCCAGGTAGTCGCCACGCAAGCGCAATGTAGGCGCCCCCAGCAAGATGCCCAGCGCACCAGCCAACAGTGCGGCCAAGGGAATGACCAGCCACAGCGGTGTGTGCAGCCCCTGTGGAAACATGGCTGCGAACAGCGGAAAGTTTTCGCTCAGATGGGGTGAGGCCATCAGGCCAAACATATAGGCGCCAATTGCAAAAAAGGCCACAAAGCCCAGATCGAGCAGGCCGGCATAACCCACCACAATATTCAGGCCCAAGGCCAGCAGCACAAACAGTAGCGCCATATCGGCAATGCGTACCCAGGCGTTGCCAAAGCCTTGCAAGAACAAAGGCAGGACCAGCAGCCCAGCGCTGGCAAAGAGGATGGCAAACAGTCGTTGACGCTGCGTCATGTCTCTGACCCTTCAGGCACGGTCTGCAACCCGCTCGCCCAACAAGCCTGAAGGTCGCAGGGTCAAGACCGCAATCAGCACCACAAAGGCAAAGATATCGGCATAGTGGCTGCCCAAAATGCCACCCGTAAGCTGCCCTATATAGCCTGCGCCGATCGACTCGATCAGGCCAAGAAGAATGCCGCCAACCACCGCACCGGCGAGATTGCCAATGCCGCCAAAGACAGCCGCTGTGAAGGCCTTGAGTCCTGGCAAGAACCCCATCGTGTGCTGGGCCGTGCCATAGTTGGCAGCCCACATCACACCGGCAATGGCTGCCAGAACCGCCCCGATGATGAAGGTGGCCGATATGACCTTGTCAGGCTGCACCCCCATCAGCGCAGCCACCTTCGGATTTTCGGCAGTCGCTCGCATGGCGCGTCCCAGTCGGGTGGCATGGACCAGCCACATCAGCAAGGACAGAGACAGGCCCGTCAGCACCAGAATCATGACCTGGGTCGGGGTAATCGTGGCACCCCCCACGGCAATGGGCGTGCTTGGCAACAAGGTGGGGAAAGCCTTGTAGTTGGGCTTCCAGATGATCATCGCCAGGGTCTGCAGGAGAATCGACATGCCAATTGCCGTAATCAGCGGCGCCAGCCGGGGGGCATTGCGCAGCGGTCGATACGCCACCTTCTCGATGCTGTAGTTGAGTAGCGCCGCTACGGCGCAGGCCACCAGCATCGACAAAAGCAGCACCAGCCAGCCGGGCAAGCCCAGCCCCTGCAATATCCCGATCACCGACCAGCTGACCAGGGCGCCCACCATCAACACTTCACCGTGCGCAAAGTTGATCAGGCCGATGATGCCGTACACCATGGTGTACCCCAGGGCCACCAGGGCATACATGCTGCCCAACACCAGGCCATTGATGATTTGCTGAAGAAGGATGTCCATCAGGGGGGTTTTCTGTGGGCTTGCGCATTCAGCGCTCGCAAAGAGCGTAGCTTATCGGCAATCTTGATCTCCAGGCCACGTTCTACGGGTTGGTAAAAACCCGGGTCTTCCATGCCGTCTGGCAGATAACGCTCACCCGCCGCAAAACCACCGGCTTCGTCATGGGCGTAACGGTAGCCTTTGCCGTAATCCAGATCCTTCATCAGCCGGGTCGGTGCATTGCGCAAATGCAGGGGCACGGGCCGGGTGCCATCTTTTTTGATAAAAGCCCGGGCCAGGTTGTACGCCAGATAGACAGCATTGCTTTTGGGCGCCACGGCCAGATAAACAATGCACTCGGCCAGTGCCAGCTCGCCCTCGGGAGAACCAAGACGCTCATAGACTTCGCTGGCGTCCAGTGCCATGCGCAAGGCGCGGGGATCCGCCAGCCCAATATCCTCGCTGGCCATTCGTATCATGCGTCGCGCCACATAGTGCGGGTCGACCCCACCATCGAGCATGCGCACCAGCCAGTAGAGCGCGGCGTCCGGGTCAGAGCCACGCACCGACTTGTGCAGGGCGCTGATCGTGTCATAAAACTGTTCGCCACCCTTGTCGTAGCGGCGCATGCGCTCACCCAGGACTTGCAGCAACCACACATCGGTGATCAGACTGACCTGCTCTTTTTCAGCCACTACCGCCAGTGTCTCCAGCGTGTTGAGCAAGCGTCGTGCGTCACCATCGGCGTAGGCAACCAGCCGCTCGCTGGCCTTGGGCTCAAGTTCTGGGACGGCCCTGATCTCGAAAGCGCGTTGGATAATCTGCTGAAGGTCCTGCTCATTGAGGGGTTGCAGCACATACACGGCGGCTCGCGACAACAGCGCAGAATTCACCTCGAATGACGGGTTTTCAGTCGTGGCGCCAATGAAAGTGAACAAGCCACTTTCCACATGAGGCAAGAAGGCATCCTGCTGACTTTTGTTAAATCGATGCACCTCATCGACAAACAGGATGGTACGTCGTCCCTGGGCCTGGGTCAGCTGAGCCAGTTCCACCGCCTCCCGGATATCCTTGACCCCACCCAAAACCGCGCTGATCGTGACAAATCGCGCGTCAAACGCGTTGGCCATCAAGCGCGCAATGGTGGTTTTGCCAGTTCCCGGCGGCCCCCAGAGAATGCAACTATGCGGCTGCCCGGACTCGAAAGCCATGCGTAAGGGCTTGCCCAGCCCCAGCAGGTGCTGCTGGCCGATCACGTCCCCCAGGGTGGAAGGCCGCAATCGTTCAGCCAGTGGCTGGTAGTTGGGGGCGGCAGTTGTGGTCATGCGGGCATTGTAGGAGTCGCGTTGAGGCAACTGAGCACTAGGACAAATCCCCTCGGTCGCGCGATGGGCCGCCTGTCCTAATGTCGATCGACCAGGGCATGGGCAATCGTGCCCAGGTCCACATACTCCAATTCGCTGCCAATCGGCACGCCGCGAGCCAGGCGGGTGAAAGCGACACCCCGAGCTTTGAGCGCTTCACCAATGACATGGGCGGTGGCCTCGCCTTCGGCGGTAAAGTTGGTCGCCAGAATCACTTCACGCACCTGGCCGTCGGTAGCTCGAGTCATCAGCTCAGACAAGCCAATTTCCCTGGGGCCAATGCCATCCAGCGGGCTGAGCTTGCCCATCAGCACGTAATACAGCCCCTTGAAGGCACCTGTTCGCTCCAGCGCCATCTGGTCCGAGGGTGTCTCAACCACACACAGCTTGCTGGCATCACGCGCTGGATTCAGACATGTGGTACAGACCTCGGCCTCGGTAAATGTTCGACAACGCTGACAATGCTGCACGTTCTGCGCTGCCGCCTGAAGCGCGAGCGCCAGTTGCTGCGCCCCCGCACGATCATGCTGAAGCAGGTGAACGGCCATGCGGGAGGCTGACTTCAGGCCGACGCCCGGGAGTCGTCGCAAGGCCTGAATCAGCGCGTCCAGTGAATGGGTGTCAGACACTCAGCTCAGAATGGAAATTTCATGCCGCCGGGCAACCCGGGCATACCGGCAGTGAGTTTGCCCATACGGGATTCAGAGGTTTCTTCGGCTTTTCGGACCGCAGCATTGAAGGCCGCGGCCACCAGATCTTCCAGCATGTCCTTGTCTTCGGCCAACAGGCTCGGATCAATGGTGATGCGCTTGACATCATGCTTGCAGGTCATCACCACCTTGACCAGCCCAGCGCCCGATTCGCCGCTGACTTCAATGGTGGCCAATTCCTCCTGCGCTTTCTTGAGGTTTTCCTGCATGGCCTGCGCCTGTTTCATCAGGCCGGCAAGTTGTCCTTTGTTGAACATGTCTATCCTTGATTCTGTGGGTTGGGGTCTAAGGGTTTGATGCTGCCAGGAACGATTTTCGCGTCAAAGTCACGCATCATGTTTTGCACAAGGGGATCCTCGTAGATCAGTTTTTCGGCAGCCGATTGTCGCTGGGCAGCGGCCTGGGCGATGCGCTTGGCTGGGCTATCAGTCACCCAACCGACTTCCACACTCAGGGTGGCGGGATGATCGGCCGTGCGCAGCGCATTTTGCAAGCGCTCCCGGTTATTGGAGGCGTTGAGAGATTCTCGCTCGATCCGCAGCAACCAATGTTCACCGTCGCGCGCTACCAGCTGAGACTGAAGTGCCAGTTCACGCACCAGGGCACTGATCAGATCGCTGGCAACCAGCTGCGCCACCGTCTTGTGCCAGAAATCACCTTCCTCTGTCAGCACCAGAGGACTAACCGATGCGTTGGAGCTGGCTTGATCAACCTGGGACTGAGCCGCCACGCGCACTGGCACGGCCAGCACCTGCTCTGGCGTCGGAGCCGCTGCCGCCTGACGGGGTGGGCTTGACCTTGATTGTGGGCTCTCCAGCACCGGCAGGCTACGCAGACTCGGGGGCGGTTCCGAAATTTTTGCGGTTTGCGCAGGCTGTGGGGTGTTGGCCAAGGGCTTGACTGTCTGTGGCTGGTCCGCTGAAGCTGACGAAGGAACCGCCCTGTCAATGCCGGTTCGAGCCGGCTCAGGTGTTTTTTTTTCAGCCAATGGGGATGAACCGGTGGGTTTGAAAGCCAACAGCCGCAGCAACACCATGGTAAGAGCGGCGTATTCATCCGGGGCCAATCCCAACTCTGCGCGACCCTGCAGGCACAGGCTGTACAGCAACTGGGTCTCATCGGCTGGCAACATACTCGCCAGCCGGATGGTTTGCGGCTCGTCCTGGACCTGGGCAGGGGCCAACTCAGGCACGGCCTGAATAACTGCCATGCGCTGCAACACCACTGTCATTTCTTCCAGGGTGGAAGCCGCACTCAGCCCATTGAGCCGCAGGTTTTCGGCCGTTTGGACAACCGTCTTGCCATCGCCGAGAGCCAGAGCCTCGATCAGGGTGAAGACATGGGTGTGGTCCACGCTGCCCAGCATTTGCCGCACCGTAGCCTCCTCGAGCCGACCGGCACCAAAAGCAATGGCCTGATCGGTCAATGACAAGGCATCACGCATCGAGCCGCGGGCAGCGCGGGCCAGCAATTTGAGCGCAGCCGGTTCGGCCTCTACCTGCTCCTGTTGCAGCACCGCCGTCAGATGCTCCAGCACGGTCTCTGGCGCCATGGGTCGCAGGTTGAACTGCAAACAGCGAGAAAGGACGGTGACCGGTACTTTTTGCGGGTCGGTGGTGGCCAGCACAAACTTGAGGTAGTCCGGCGGCTCCTCCAGCGTCTTGAGCATGGCATTGAAAGCCGTACTCGAAAGCATATGTACCTCGTCGATCATGAAGACCTTGAATCGACCTTGTACCGGTTTGTAAACCGCCTGTTCCAGCAAGGCCTGAACTTCATCCACGCCACGGTTTGAGGCAGCATCCAGTTCGGTGTAGTCCACAAAGCGACCGTTATCAATATCGCTGCAGGCCGGACAAACGCCGCAAGGTTCGTCCGTGATGCCACCGGTGCCATCGGCCCCAGTGCAATTCAGAGACTTGGCCAGGATGCGTGAAACGGTGGTCTTGCCCACCCCCCGGGTTCCGGTGAACAGATAGGCATGGTGCAGCCTTTGTGTACTCAGCGCGTTTCCCAGCGCCCGTACCACATGCTCCTGCCCCACCATTTCAGCAAAGCGTTTGGGACGGTACTTGCGGGCGAGTACGAGATAGGACATGAGGGGGATTCTAAGGTCTCAGGTCCTGGGTCCAGTCTGCCGCATTTCCCGTTGGGTGGAGGTTCACAGCTTGCCTAGGGGAACACTTTAGAATGCCCGCTTCATGCCCGTTCAAATACCCGCAACCAGCCGTCAGCAGAACATCGCCCTGGGCATGGCGCTTTTCCTGGTCTTGATCTGGGGCATCAATTTCTCCCTGCAAAAATTTGTCTTTGCCAGTTTCGGGCCGCCGGCTTTTCTCTTTGCGCGCTACCTGATCATGCCCGTCTGCGCCATCCTCCTGCTGTTCTACCGATTTGGGCATCGGCTGCCTCACCTGCCCCGACAAGACCTATGGCTACTGGCCAAGCTAGGGTTTGTCGGACATTTTTTGCATGTCGGGATCGTCACCTATGGCATTCACTGGTCAACAGCATTTTCCAGTTCACTGATTCTGGCCTGCGGGCCAATTTTTACCCTGCTGATCTTGCGTTACCTCGGTATGGAACGTCTGCAACCTGCACAAATCACGGGGGTGGTTGTGGCCTGCATCGGTGTGCTGATCTTTCTGTCGGACAAACTCCTGCGAGCACGCTGGCAAGCCGGCCTGGGTGACTTGACGCTACTGATCGCGGCCAGCTTTTTCTCGTACTACACGGTTGCCTCCAAGCCAGTGATCGATCGGCTCGGTGGGGTTGTAACGATGGCCTATGCCACCCTGTTAGGCAGCCCGCCGGTGTTGCTGGTGACTGCGCCAGCTGCCCTAGCCATAGACTGGCGCAGTATCAGTGTGGCCGCCTGGGCTGGATTGTTCTGGGTGGTCATTGTGTCGGCCTTCATAGGCTGGTTGCTGTGGGGCTGGGTGAATTCAGTTCGTGGCATTGCCCGCACGGCGCCCATGATGTATTTGATGCCGCTGGTAGCGGGCGTCACCGCCTGGCTTGGCACCGGTGAACAATTCACCACCATCAAACTGATGGGAGCTGGCCTGGCTTTGGTGGGGGTCGCCATCGCCCAGTTCAGTCAGCGTGGTCCGCAGATTCCAACCAACCCGATCGACTGATAGCATGAAGCGATGAAGCCCAACGCTGAGTCATTCAACCGGGCAGCCCCCACCGATGTCGACTCGACCTATGCCTGGGCTCGCCTGATGGTCGCCCTGCTGATCATGACCCTGGGCGCCAGTGGCATGTATGTGGTGCCGGTTGTTCTGCCGGCGGTTCAGGCTGATTTTGGTGTCAGTCGTGCCGCGGCCAGCTTGCCCTACACCCTGGTGATGATCGGTTTTGGCCTGGGGGGTCTGCTGATGGGTCGGCTGGCCGATCGGTTTGGCATCACCTTCCCGCTCCTGATTGGCGCCCTGGGCCTGGGACTTGGTTTTGGCAGTGCTGCCATGGCCCAGGACATCACGCAATTTTCTCTGGTACATGGCCTCCTGATTGGCCTGCTGGGATGCTCCACCACATTTGCGCCCTTGCTGGCAGATACCACCTTGTGGTTTGCCCGTCGTCGCGGCATCGCTGTCGCCATCTGCGCCAGTGGCAACTATCTCGGCGGCGCCTTATGGCCCCCCATCGTCCAGCATTTTGTTGAAACCCAAGGCTGGAGGACTGCGTATCTGGGGATGGCGCTGGTCTCGGCCACCAGCATTGCCTTGTTGGCGTTGTTGATGCGCCGTCGCCCCCCGACTGCCGCAGCCAGTGCTGGTCCCCTGGATGCGACCAGCCCCTTGGAAAAGCATTCAGATCAGCCGTTTGGTCTGAGCCCGGCCCGTTCCCTGGTATTGCTCACCATTGCCAGCGTCTCATGCTGTGTCGCCATGTCCATGCCTCAGGTGCATATCGTGGCCTACTGCACTGACCTGGGCTACGGCGCTGCACGGGGCGCTGAAATGTTGTCCCTGATGATGGCCGCCGGGGTGGCCAGCCGCTTGATTTCAGGCGCCATCTGTGACCGTATCGGCGGGCTGCGCACACTTCTGCTGGGTTCAGGCTTGCAGGGCCTGGCCCTGCTGTTTTTTCTACCCTTTGACGGCATGGTCTCGCTTTACCTGATTGCAGCAATGTTCGGACTGTTCCAGGGCGGAATCGTGCCGTCCTATGCCATCATCGTTCGGGAAAATTTCCCTGCCAGACATACCGGAAGTTTTGTGGGTCTGCTCATCATGGGCACCATGCTTGGTATGGCCCTCGGCGGCTGGATGTCGGGCAAGATTTTCGATCTCACCGGTTCTTACCAGGCTGCCTTTGTCAATGGCCTGATCTGGAACCTGCTGAATCTAAGCATTGCCTACTATCTGTTGCGCCGTACGATGAAGTCTGAAGGACTGGCCCTGACAAGCCGTCAGCGCGATAAACCTGGGGCCCTTACAATCTGAGGTGACGGGCCTTCCCGCATGGCTAAGCGGCCAACCGGGTCAGGTGGGGAACCAAGCAGCCCTAACTGTGGCGCCAGTGCCGGGGTCGAGGTCCGTCACCCTACCGGGTCGACCAAACTTATCCACGGTTTACCATTTCACCTCAGTGTTTCACTGACAGCCTTCCTTGGGGTTGTAGCCCAGCACAGCCAGTTTCGATTCCTGATACGAGACAGCTGACTCAGCCAATCGTCCATGGGACGACGAAAATGAAATCTTCTTGGATTGGGTACCTGCCTGCCCGGGTTTGAGGCTAAAACATTAGTACTTACCCTCAAACCGTGCCCGGATTCACAGGATTTGCGGAGACTTAGGATAGATTCATGTCCTCGACCCGTTGCAATAATTTTCCCAACGGACTGCTTTGTATTTTTCAGGAGACAACTATGAAAAAGGAACTTCGTCCTTTTGCCCTTGCCAGCATGACCTTTATGGCATTGTGCGCCACACCTATGGTATCCATGGCACAGCAGGTCACCATGATGACCGGACCTCAAGGGGGTGTCTGGGTACCCTTGGGCGGCGCTTTGAAAAATATGTGGGAGAAAGCCGTCCCTGGGCTTCAGATCACCTCGACGCCGGGCGCGGGTATTGCCAATGTGCTGGGGGTTAATTCGGGTAAAGCGCAAATTGGTTTTGGTAATTCCAGCAGCACGGTTGACGGTGTAGCCGGTCGCCCGCCCTACAAGGAAGCGACCACCAAGGTCTGCCAGTTGGGCAACATCTACCCACAGTATTTCCAGGTGGTGGCATTGTCCAACGCCAAAGTCAATTCCTTTGCCGATATCAAGGGTAAATCTGTCGTCACGCAACCCAGAGGCAATACAGCCGAACTGCTGACCGCCCAAGTGCTCAAACTCAACAATATGGATTACCAGGCGCTCAGCAAAGTCAGTTTCCAGGCCAGCTACACCGATGCGGTCTCACTGATGAAGGATGGCCACGCTCAGGTATTCACGCTAGGCACAACAGCCCCGGCCTCGTCGGTCATGGATTTGTCCAGTGCCCGAGATGTCGAATTGGTCCCGGTAGATGACAACACCATGAACGCCCTGAAAAAAGTCAACGCCGGCTACAACCGACTGATCATCAAGGCTGGCACCTATCCCAAGCAGACCAAGGATGTTCCTGCAATCGGTTACCTGACCCATATCGTGGTGGGTTGCGACATGAACGAAAAAACCGTTTATGAAATGACCAAGACCATGGCCAGCAATATTCCTGCCATGACAGCCATCAATAAAGCCATAGCAGAACTTACCCCAAAGATGATGGCGGCCGACATTGGTGTGCCACTGCATCCTGGTGCTGCCCGTTATTACAAGGAAGTTGGTGCACTCTGACCTCACCCTAAGCAGGGATTTCTTTACCGATGCAAGTCGTTTCTGATGAAAACCAGGCCGTCGATCCGACGGCCTGGTTCCTACGCTGGTTGGTCACCGCCCTGGCAGTGACCATGTCCCTGTATCACATGTATGTGGCTGGTTTTGGCCCGCCTGAGGCGGTGATTTTTCGTGGCATCCACCTGATGTTTGCGCTAGGCTTGGTATTCCTGCTCTACCCGCTGAGTAGGCCCGGCCTAGTCTGGCGCGTGACAGATCTGCTGTTTCTAGGACTAGGCCTGGCTGGCGTTCTGCATATCCTTCTGGACTACCAGACCTTCGTCAACCGGATCATCTACATCGACGATCTGACACGACTGGATATGTTTTTTTCAATTGTCATGATCGTGGTGGTGCTGGAAGGTACGCGACGCGTGATCGGCTGGGCTTTGCCTCTGACGGCCCTGGCATTTGTCATTTACTCGGCTGCCTTTACCGGAGTCAAATTTCCGGTACTGATGGAACAGTTGTACCTCTCGACCGAGGGCATTTTCGGCTCGACATTGGGCGTATCAGCGTCCTACGTCATGCTGTTTGTGATTTTCGGTGCCTTCATGGAGAAAAGTGGTACCGGCCAGCTTTTCATGGACTTTGCCTTATCGATCACCGGGGGCAGTGCCGGTGGCCCAGGCAAGGTTGCGGTCGTCAGCTCCTCCCTGTTTGGCACGGTCTCAGGCAGCGCGGTGGCCAATGTGATGGTGGACGGTCCGATCACCATTCCGCTGATGAAGCGTTCAGGGTTCCGCCCTCCCTTTGCAGCTGCGGTGGAGTCGGTTGCTTCCACCGGCGGCCAACTGATGCCCCCGGTCATGGGCGCTGCTGCGTTTGTCATGGCTGAATTCCTGGCCGTGCCTTATCTGCAGGTCGCCCTGTGGGCACTGATTCCGTCCGTCCTGTACTACGCCTCGGTCTTCTTTGCAGTCCACTTTGAATCTCGACGCTTCAACCTGCAAGGCGTACCCAAGGATCAACTTCCCCAACTGGGTCAGGTGATGCGTGAGCGAGGCCATCTGTTCACCCCGATCCTGATTATTCTGGTTGGATTGTTCATGGGCTATTCAGCGCCGCTGTGCGCCCTGATCGCTGCCCTGGCCTGCCTGCCGGTTGCCATGATGCGAAGCCTCACCCGCCAAGGCATTAGCTGGCAGACTGCCATGCGCGCACTGGAAGAAGGGGCTCGCGCGGCCCTCTCGGTTGCGATGGCCTGCGCCTGTGCCGGTATCGTGATCGGTTGCGTCACGATTACCGGCCTGGGAATTGTCTTCACCCAGGTCGTTATTGACCTCGCCCAGAACACCCTGTTCATGGCCCTGCTGCTGACCGCCATTGCCGGTATTGTTCTGGGCATGGGTATGCCAACCACACCCGCTTACATCGTGATGGTGGCCTTGCTGGTTCCGGCCATCATCAAACTGGGGGTTGTCACACCCGCAGCGCATATGTTTGCCTTTTATTTCGCCATCCTTTCGGCGATCACTCCGCCTGTGGCGCTGGCGGTGTTTGCCGCGGCCGGTCTGGCCAAAGCCAATATGTGGGAATCAGGCTTTGCCGCCATGCGAGCAGCAGCACCGGCCTATATTGTTCCCTTCATGTTTGTCTATGAGCCCTCATTACTCCTGATCCTGCAGGATGGAACCCGGTGGTATGAGGCTGTCTGGTCGTTTGCCTCGGCTTTCATAGGCGTTGTTGTCCTTGCTGCCAGTCTGTTTGGCTGGCTGATCACACTGGCCACGCCATTACACCGCGTACTGCTCTTCATCGCGGCTATCAGCCTGATCAAGCCCGGGCTAATGTCTGATGCAATCGGTTTTTCCTTGATAGCAATCGTTGTGATGCTGCAGATGCGAGGCCGCAAAAGCCTGCCCTGACACTGGGAGGTTTCTGCTCAAACCATTACGGTTTTGCGGCCCGCAAGTTGGCTCCTGCCATCCAACTGCAGGGCTCCAATTTGAATTTATCGACCTCGGATAAGCTGCAAAATCTTTGCCCCAAGCGGCCAGAGAAGAACCACCATCGTACCCAGGGCTAGCCACATGGCAATCGGCCGAGTGAAAAAGACCATTGGATCGCTATCCGACTTGATCATCGAGGTGACAAAGTTCTCCTCGAGCATTTTTCCCAGCACGACCCCCAGAATGGCTGGCGCCACCGGAAAACCGTTTTCCTCCAGCACAAATGCTGCCAGCCCAAACAGCAACATCAAGGTGACGCCAAACACCGAGTTGTTGATGGCAAAGGACCCGACGATACAGAACAGAAGAATCGATGGCATCAGGATATTGCTGGACACCTTGAGAATTTTGGTGGCCAGTTTCACAGTGAGCCAACCCAATGGCAACATCACCAGATTGGCCAGGATGAACACCATGAAGATCGCGTAGATATTTTCAGGATGATTGGTGAACAGGGTTGGGCCGGGGTTGAGGTTTTTCATATACAGCACCCCGATTGCAATCGCAGTAATCGAGTCACCCGGAATGCCAAAAACCATGGCGGGAATCCAGGCGCCTGAAACTGCAGAATTGTTTGCCGCCCCTGATTCGATCACGCCTTCGACATGACCTGTGCCGAACTTTTCAGGTTCTTTGGAAAATTTCTTGCTCATGGCATAGCTCATCCAGGCGGCCATGTCAGCGCCAGCGCCTGGTTGCACACCCACCGCAGTGCCCACCGCACATCCACGGACCAAAGGCCAACGGTATTGCTTGAGCAGCCCCCACATACCTGAAAAAATATTGCCAATCTTTTCTGTCACGATGACAGCGGGCGGGTCCATATTGGTCACATACCTCAACAGTTCCGAGACGGCGAACATGCCCACCATCATGGGAATCAGTTCCACCCCGCCCATCAGGTCATTGATGCCAAAAGTGAAGCGAGGATGGGCCGCAGGGTTTTCCAGTCCGATACAGGCAACCAATAAGCCCAGCAGCAGTGACACGGCCGATTTGAGGCGGCCCGCAGCACCGACGATCAAGGCGCCTGAAAGTCCAAGCACCACCAGCCAAAAATATTCGAACGATGAAAACCTGAGGGCAAATTCAGCCAGCGCTGGTGCAAAGAGAATCATCACCAGGGTGCCAAATAAACCACCAATCGCAGAAAACACCAGGCCAGCTCCCAGCGCAAGCTCGGCCTGACCCTTCAAGGTCATGCGATAAGTTTCATCGGTATAGGCCGCTGAAGCAGGCGTCCCAGGGATGCGTAACAGTGCCCCGGGGATGTCGCCTGAAAAAATTGCCATGGCCGTGGCCGTCACAATGGCGGCAATTGCTGGAACAGGTGGCATGAAGAAGGTGATCGGGACCAGCAAAGCGGTCGCCATGGTCGCCGTCAGCCCGGGGATGCAGCCCACAAACAGGCCAAACAGGGCTGAGAAAAAAATCACGGTCAAAACATAAGGATCCAGGATCAGGCTCAAAGCCTGCAGCAAGACAGCCGTCGTCATACCCGCTATCTCCTTACCACTGCCAGGGCAGCAGGACACCCCATGGCAGAGGAACCCGCAGACCCTTGTAGAAAATCAGGTGAATCAACAGAGTGACCCCAACTGACAAGGGAAGAATGAACGCCGGGCGCACCCGCAAGGTCCAGAACATCACTGCCAGCACCAGCGCAGCAGACGGGATGAAGCCCAGTTTGTCCGAGACGAGTATGTAGAAAACAAGGCAGAGATTGGTCAGTAGGAAATTTCGCACATGGGGGCCAGACTTGAGCCAGGGTCCAGGGACCAGCCATTGACCCTTTGCCCGCACCCCGCGCCAGATCAGTCCGATCGCGCATGCGGCCAACAACAAGGCCACCATCGCTGGGAACGCCGCCGGGCCAACGTTTTGTCCAGGAATTTTTGGGTACGCACTGATACTGAAGAGTACGGCCAAAGACAACAAGAGCAGGATCACGCCGCTTACGGCATCATTAATTTTCACGGTGGGCCTTTCAAAAAAAATGGCGCCGGCGCAGACTGCACACGACGCCACTGACTGGGAACTTGCAAATTTGAACTATTTGGCCAAGCCCAGTGACTTCATCACATTGCCCATATCGGCATCCCCCTTGGCCATGAACTGCTCAAAGCCCTTGGCGTCAGCGTAAATGGTGCCAAATCCACGGCTGGCCATAAAGCCCTGATACTCCTTGCTGTCATAGATTTTTTTCATGGCCACACCCAACTTGGCAGTGATATCAGCTGGCAAGCCCTTGGGCGCAGCTACACCGCGCCAGGCACCAATCATCCAGTCACTGCCGGCAGCTGCCTTCAGAGTCGGCACATTGGGAAACAATGCGGCAGCCTGGTTAGACATGACAGCCAGGGGGCGCGCCTTGCCGGCATCAATCATGGCTCGCGCCTCAGGCAAGGAACAGGTGACAAATTCAATTCCCCCAGCCACCAGATCGGCCATAGCCGGAGCGGCGCCATTGGAGGGCACCCAGGGGACAGCACTGTTGTCGAGCTTGAGATCTTTGAGCATGCCGGCTAGGGCCAGATGCCAGATACCTCCTTGTCCAGTGCCGGAAGCCTTGAACTTGCCAGGATTGGCGCGAACATTCTTGATAAGGTCATCCAAAGACTTGTAGGACGAGTCGGCTCGTACGGTCACCCCGGCCGGGTCCAGATTCATCAGGGCAATCGGGGTGTAGTCCTTGGGGGCCAACTGTGTCAGGCCAGCCCAGTGCATCATCGAAATTTCAACGGTGATCATGCCGAGTGTGTAGCCGTCGGGTGGTGACATGGCAATGGCTGAGTGGCCGACCACCCCGTTACCCCCAGTGCGGTTCACCACATTCACCGGTTGCCCCAACTCTTTTTCAAGCAGGGAGGCCACGATGCGCGCTGTGGCATCAGTCCCCCCACCAGCACCCCAAGGCACAATCATGGTGATCGGTCGCGTCGGATAGCTTTGTGCATAAGCCACTGGAGCGGCCAGTGTCACGGCGGCCGCTAATGCGGCCATAGAACGAACAATATGTCGGCGCAGCATGGTGGTTTCCTTTTTTAAAGCGAATAAAGAGAAAAGGTCATACGATACGACCAGCCTCGAATTTAATGGATGAAGCCCCACATGGAAACCCCGTGTATTCCCTGCCCATGAGGAAACTGGCCCCATGACACCTTCGTGGTATGAGCGCTACATCTTTCCACGGGTCATGGACTTGGCCTGTGGCATGCCCATGGTGAGCCAGCAGCGAAGCAAGGTGGTTCCGCTGGCCCGGGGGCGTGTACTGGAGGTGGGAATCGGCACTGGCCTGAACCTGCGTCACTACGACAAGTCGCGTGTCAGCCAGATTGTGGGCCTTGATCCCGCGATGCATCTTCATCCACTGGCCAGAAAGCGGATTGAAGCATCGGGATTGCCGGTTGAGTTGCTGGGCATGTCCGCCCAAAGGATTGCGCAGCCCGACGCCAGTTTTGACAGCGTGGTCTGCACCTACACCCTGTGCTCCATCCCTGACCCCCTGTCAGCGTTAGCGGAAATGCGACGCGTCCTGCGCGCCGATGGGCAACTCCTTTTCTGCGAACATGGACTCGCCCCGGATGCGTCTGTGCGTCGTTGGCAGCACAGACTACAGGGCGTATGGGGACCCCTGGCGGGTGGCTGTCAGCTCTCCAGGGACATTCCCAGCCTCTTGAAAGCGGCCGGCTTTGTCTGGCTTGTGCCCAACTCTGGCTATCTGCCAGGCCCCAAGCCTTTCACCTTCCATTACTGGGGCCAGGCGCTGCCTGCGGTATGAAAAGTGGCCTGGTGGGCTGCCAAACCCACTACAAATTCAGTGCTGGCCTTGCGTTTGAAGGCCTTACAAAACGCCAATTCCCGAACCAACTGGCCATGACGAAAGCCATACCCGCAGCCAGCATCACCTGTAACAGTGGGGCCTGCCATTGGCCATTGAAGGCGTCAAACATGGCAGCCTTGAGCGCGTGGACCACCCAGGTCATTGGGAGCCAAGGGCTGATTGCAGCGAAGGGGCCTGCGCTGAGCTCGATGGGTAACAAACCACCCGATGAGGTGAGTTGGATGGCCAGCAATAACATCGCCAGGGCCGTCCCCACATCGCCAAGGGCACGTGTGAGGGCAATCACAATCATCAGGAAGCCCAGCACGGAAACCATTAAGGTTAGCAAGAGCGCACCAGGATGCGCAATCTTTATGCCCAGCAACTGAATCACCAACAAAACAACCATGGCTTGTGTGATCACCAGCAGCACCGGGCAGGCCACCTTGCCCAACATACGTGCCGTGCGACCAAAGTGAATAGCCTGGCGGGGCAACTCACGAAGCCTGACCAGAAAGACAGCCACGCCAGCTCCCAACCATAGGGCCACAGGAATGATGTTGGGCGCAAACCCGCTGCCGTTGTTTTGGACAGCCGCGACGGCTTCGATTTCCGGAGTGACGGACTGAGCCAGGCCCTGGGGGCTGCCTTCCAGACGGTCCAAGGTATCAGGCAAGGTCTCTATCAGCACACTGATGCCAGCGTTAACCTGCTGAGAACCGGCATGAATATTCGCGCTGGCCTCTGCCAATGAACCAACTCCAGTAGCCAGTCGGACGCTCGCTGTTGTCAGTTCCTGTAATTGGCTGTCCTGAGGAAGTCGCGCCAGCACCGTACGCAAGTTATCACCTGCTTGCTGCACACCCGTGCCAAGCATTGCAATTCCTTGCCCCAAGCGAACTGCACCCTCGGATAAATTTCCTTGAGCAGCCTGAGCAGCCTGGACTCCATTGCTCAATTGCGAGGTGCCCTCCACCATTTTTTCCAGGCCTTCGCTAACCTGCGCAGTCACAAACAAGCTCGACTTTGCCTCTTCATGGTACCTGGATACGCCCTCCTTTAAACTCTGAGAACCAATAGCGAGTTCACGCAAGCCGCCGGCAAGTTCGCGGTGGCCAGAAACCAGGGCCTGAGCACCGTCGTTGAGTTGATTGAGTTGGGATGCTGCAGGCAAGCGGCCTTCCACGGCCTGTAAACCGCTGCGCAGGTCCTTGATACCACCGGTCATCTGCTGGACGCTACTATCCAGTTGCTCACTGGCCAATGCCAGCGAATGGGCGCCGTCAGACGCTTTTGCAGTGCCTTCGAAAAGCGCCAGAGAACCGGTCCGTAGTTGGGCAACGCCCTGGCGCAGCAATTCCAGCGTGTCCAGTGACCCCATTTCCTTTTGCAATACCAGTTCCCAGCGCTGCTCATTGAGGCTTTCGTTAACCTCATGACCGAGGTCCTGTGCAAACCGGCGAGCCAGAGTAGCGCTCTGGTAACTATTACCCTCAGAAACATAGAGCACCAACTTTCCAGCGCCATGCTGGAGGCCAGGGAGTGCATTCAGACTGAATTCGGGGGGAATGATCAAAGCAAAGGCAAGCTGACCCTGCCTGACCATCTGACGCGCCAACGTCTCATCATTTAGGTCACGGTAGCCAAAGGTTTTTTTGATTTTGAGACGGTCAACAACTTCCTGTCCCACATTAAGGTCCTGCTTGCCGTGGACCAAACCTCGATCCAGGTTAACCAATGCCACGGGCAGCTGATCCGTATGGGCTGCCGGATCCCATAGGCTGGAGAGATACAACAGCACATACAGACCGGGGACGAGTGCAGCGATCAGCGCTGCCCACCGCATCCTTGAAAAGCGCAGGAAAATCGAAACCTCGATTCGAGCAATGATCCAAGCTTGGGACAACAATTTCATTGGAGAAGCGATAGATATGAGACTGGACTTGTTGCCCAAGATCAGCATCGTACGCCTGAAATTTTTATTTGTTCAAATATAGTGGCCTTCGAACCATAGCTGCCGCGCAATTTGAGACACATTACTTTCCAGGAATTGGGGCAAGCCAGCGAACATGGCATAGTCGTAACCCTAGGCTTTTTCGATTTCCGACAAAGCTGAAATCAACAAGTAGGTTATGGAACTCAATTCAGAAATCGTTACCGCACCGCCCCGGGATGCTGCAACTGTAGTCATGCTGCGAGACACATCGCAAGGGCTGGAAGTATTCTTGCTCAAACGTCACACCGACTCGGCCGTACTCGGTGGCGCTTATGTCTTTCCAGGTGGCAAGCTTGATAAAGCTGATGCAGATTTGGCCAATCAGCTTGACCGCGCCAGCCAGGTTTTGCACCACGCGCTGGGAGAACCTGAACTGTCTGTTGAAGTAGCCGCAAGTCTTTATGTCGCAGCACTCCGCGAAGCATTTGAAGAATCTGGGGTCCTGTTTGCGGTCGATGCTGCGCAAGAGCAGCTCAGTCAGGCTACTGAACTGCTTCGCGCAGGAGAGTCATTTGGCAGGGTGTTGAACCAGCTCTCGCTTCGTCTATCAACCAGCGGGGTGCTACCCTGGTCCCGCTGGATTACGCCACGCATGCCCTCGGTCAGCCGGCAGCGTTTCGACACACGATTTTTTGTAGCGGCTGTGCCCACCGGCCAGGTCGCCAGCCACGACAACCTGGAAACCACCCATAGCATATGGCGTACCCCCAGAGCCGCCTTGCAGGACTACTGGGACCGGCAGATCGATCTGGCCCCGCCTCAGATCATGAGTTTGGCGCATCTGGCACGCCATGCCAGCGTAGCCAGCGTTTTGCAGGAAGCAAGCCAGAGACTTCCGCCCCTGATCGAACCGGAGCCTTTCACTCAAGACGGTACCCGAGTGCTGACCTATCCCGGAGACCCCCATCATTCGGTGGCCACGCGCGCTCTGCCTGGCCCGACTCGTTTGTACCACCGCCAGCAACGCTTCGAACCGGAAGGTGGATTGGCCGCGCTGCTGCTATGACCTGTTCACACCGTCAAACAGCGCGTTTTTTTCTGGCAATAGCCTTGGGCAGCGCTTTCCTGAGTCGAATCAAACCCTTGCTGGCCAATTCATCCTTGCGAAGTTGACGCTGCGCATCCAGCTTTTTACCCTCAGCCAGCCACTGCGCAAATTCTTCAGGCGTTTCGAGCGTGATTCGGCCCAGCGCCCCGGTCCGGAAATCGTGGATGAGCAGTTCGGCAGCCTTCTGGACATTCACCTTGGCCCCGGCCACCAAAGCGCCCCTATGTTGGCCGATCGCCTGCAGCAGGTTCTCATCGGTCATGGCCGGCACCTGCTGAATATCCAGTTTGTAGCGCTCTGCCAGCAGCCCGGGGTAATGCGATTGCAGGTATAGCAGCAATTCCAGCGCCACCTCCTCATCATCAAAAGCGTTGCGCCCCACCGCCCCGCTGGCCGCCAGGTTGTAGCCGCTCTGGGCCACGATGATCCGGGGCCAAAGCAGACCCGGGGTGTCAAACAGATAAAAATCATCTGCCAGCGCGATGCGTTGCTCCGCTCGGGTGACACCGGCCTCGTCCGCTGCCTTGGTGACCCGCTTACCCACGAGACGGTTAATCAGAGTGGACTTGCCCACATTGGGAATGCCGCAGATGAGCACACGCATCGGCTTGAGCATGCCCCCACGCTGCGGTGCCAGCACATGACAAGGCGCAATCAGGCGTTGCACGGCAGCTGGTTCAGTGGTGTCCAGGGCAATTGCGCGCACGCCGGGCTGTCGGTTGAAATGGTCCAGCCACAGCCTGGTTCGCTCCGGATCTGCCAGATCCTGTTTGTTGAGCACCTTGAGGGTAGGCCGACGGCTGGTCAGCTCCGCCAGCAAAGGATTGGCACTGGAGCCGGGAAGACGCGCATCCAGCATCTCAATGACCACATCAATGGCCTTGACCCGGGCGACAATGGCTTGTCGAGTCAGGTGCATATGACCGGGAAACCACTGAATCGACATATTTACGCTTCTAAATGGCCCTGAACCAAGTTGCGGACAAAGCTGATTGGCAGGGCAAGCTCATCGCTCGTTGTATTTTTTGCTGTTGCCGCGGGCCTGATGGACAGGGTACTTTTCAGCATTGACCAGCAGCTTGGCCTGGGCAGCTGCCATTAGGTCAATATCCAGCTTGTCGCACAGTTGCAGAAGATAGAGCAGGACATCGGCCGCCTCCTGCTCAACCAGTTCTTTTTTCTGCGTCGAAAGCTGCTGACTCTGGGCATCGGTCAGCCACTGAAAATGTTCCAGTAACTCCGCAGCTTCCACCGACAAGGCACAAGCGAGGTTCTTGGGCGAATGAAACTGCGCCCAATCCCTGGCCTGAGCGAAATCACGCAAGGCGAGGTTTAGCTTTTGCAGGTCTGCGCTCATGATTGAAAAATATTTTGGTCAGGCTGTTGTTCTATCAAATTGTATCGATCGTACTCAATAGAATGTCCGCATGTCGACTTCTCCCCTCCAGGCCGATCAAAGCTCTGCAACCCGGCGTGGCATTTTGCTCATGAGCAGTTCAACGGCTGCCTTCGTTGGAAATGATGCCTTGGTAAAGTTTGTCAGCCAGAGCCTCCCATCCATGCAACTGGTATTTCTGCGCAGCGTCATGGCCAGCCTGTTGTTGCTGGCAGTTGCCCACGCGATGGGCACCACCCGTGACCTGAATTATTTGCGACTCAAACCGGTTCTTAAGCGTACCAGTCTTGATGCCGTTGCCACGCTCACCTTTCTCACGGCATTGTTCCAGCTTCCCCTGGCTAACGCCACGGCGATCAACATGGCCACACCTCTGTTCATCACACTATTGGCCATGGCAACCCTAGGCGAGAAAGTCAATACTGTGCGTTGGGTCTGCATTGTCGTTGGCTTTTGTGGCGTGGTACTGGTCATCCAGCCTGCGGCCGATAGTTTCAATCTCTATGCACTGATTGCGGTTGCGGCAGCCTTGCTGCATGCCCTACGGGATACCAGCACACGCTTTATTCCAGCCCATGTCCCTTCCATCCTGATAACACTGGCCACCGCATTGGGCACCACGCTGCTTTCTGGCCTGTTGTCCCTGGTTCAGGGTTGGCAGAGCATCTCGGTGCTTCAGCTCGGTTTGCTGGCAGCTGCTGCCGGTCTGATCGCAACTGCCTATTACCTGTTGATTGCCAGCATGCGAATCGGAGAAATTTCGGTTGTTGCGCCCTTTCGATACACCAGCCTGCTTTATGCGCTCTTCCTGGGGTATCTGATATGGGATGAAACTCCTAACTTGCTGGCTTGGACAGGAATTTTGCTGCTGGTGGGAGCCGGGCTTTACATGCTGCCGCGCCAGAAAAAAAGCCCCCGAACTGTCCTCGAAGCGGCCAGCGACTAAACCGTAGCCCTGAGCTTGCTGGCGGTACATCCTGTTGGATACCCCTGGCTGCCATCGGCTAAATCATATTTGTCACAATAGACTAATTGTTGAGTTGCACCTTCTCATCTTTCCATGAATTTTCTCCATCAATTTTTAAGCACCAACACCACTCAGAACTGGTTATTTGCGCTTGGTGCGCTGCTGATCAGCATGCTGATCTTTGAGCTCATCAGACGTTTGGTATTACGGCGTCTGACTCGAATGCATCGCCCGGACAATATGGCCGGTCAGCTGTTCATTGCCGTGATCTCTGCCACCCGTATCTTGCTGTCGGCCGCAATCGGCATCTACATCGCCATGCAATTCCTGCAGCTTTCCACAGCGTCAGTGAAACTGGTTGACCGTGTCTTCCTTGTACTCCTGCTCATGCAATCGGGCTTATGGGCGGGTCAAGTTCTTGACTTCTGGTTGACTCAAAGATTCATGCCGGACAAGTCCAATGTGGATGGCGCCCATGCAATGACTTATTCCCTGTTGTCTTTTCTGGGTCGGGTCATCTTATGGAGTTTGGTCATCCTGCTGATACTGGATAACCTGGGCATGAATGTGACTGCGCTGGTTGCCAGCATGGGCATTGGTGGCGTTGCCGTGGCATTGGCCGTGCAGAATATTCTCGGAGACTTGTTTGCCTCACTGTCAATTGCAGTTGACAAGCCATTTGTCATCGGTGACTCGATTGTGGTCGACGATCTTGTGGGAAAAGTCGAACATGTTGGACTCAAGACCACCCGAATTCGAAGCCTTAATGGTGAGCAAATCATCTTCTCCAACAATGACCTCCTCAAAAGCCGGATCCGCAATTACAAACGGATGGAGGAACGACGCGCCCTGTTCACCCTCGGCGTGACCTATGACACACCCCATGAGGAAGTTGCAAAGATCCCGGGACTGATTCGAGCCACCATTGAAGCCCAGCCTGGCGTGCGGTTTGAGCGGGCTCATTTCAAGAGCTTTGGTCCGTCATCGCTGGATTTTGAGGCGGTCTACTATGTGCTCAGCCCGGACTACGCTGCCTATATGGATGCCCAGCAGGCAATCAATTTACAGCTTTTGCAGATCTTCAATGAGCGAGGAATCGAGTTTGCTTTTCCGACGCAAACGCTTCATCTGACGGGCACACTGGCTCCATCCCCCACGCATCAGTGATTCAGGTCAATCTGACTGGCTGATCCAACCATTTGACCAACGCGTCACTGACTGCCTTGGGCTCCTCCATAGTGCACATGTGGCCACAGTGTTCAACGATAGTCAAGTGCGATTGGCTGATCGCCGCAGCCATCACTTCATGCTGGGCAGGACCACTCCAGCTATCTTCACGACCCGTCAGCACTAAAGTTGGGCACTGAATTTTTGCCAACAAGTGCCCCGCATCCGGTCGGTTCAACAAAGCGTTGATCTGTGCCGCAAACTGTTGCGGGCTTCCACGCTCCAACATATCCAGCACAGCGGAGAACAATGGTGTATCCAGGCGATCTGGATGGACCATGCCGCGGGCCCATTGCTTGGCCATGGCCCGCATCCCCTCCTCCCGGGCTATTTTCAGCAAGGCCATGCGGCCGGCTTTCTCCTTCTCGCCGGCTTGACCGTCAGCCAACCGGTGGGTCCCGGTGCTCAACAAAGCCACTCGTTCTACCCGCTGTGGTGCCAGGCGCATGACTTCCAGAGCGACACGACCCCCCATGGAATGCCCTGCCATCGAAAAAGATTCCGTTGGCGCTTCATCCAGTACCTGTTGCGCCATGCTGGTCAGCGTATCTCGCACGCCCCATGCCGGCACAACACAGTTTGTGTGTTTGCACAGGACTTGCACCTGAGGGTCCCACACCGCCGCATCACAATTCAGACCAGGCAACAGCATGAGGGTATTAGACATGTGTAAAGACCTCGGTATCAACTTCGCTGTTGCTCTGCGCGCTGTATCGGCTTCCGACAACCGTGTCTTGATTGACGAGACGTCCCACGCGGGTCAAGATTTCCTCCGACAAGCTGACATCAGCTGCGCCGATGTCCTCCTTCAAGTGCTCCAGGCTCGTGGTTCCGGGCAATGCGATGATGTGTTTTGCCTGATGAAGTACCCAAGCGATGGCCAATTGAGCAGGTGTACAAGCTGCTGCTTGAGACAGCGCCTCAAAGGCGGGCAAAAGTTTAAGGTTCGCCGACCAGTTGTCGGGCGAAAATCTAGGCATGCTGCAGCGAATATCCTTAGGATCCAATGCGCGGATGTCAGGTGGGCTGCTGGTCAAGAAACCCCGCGCTGTCGGGCTGAAAGCCACAAAGGCTACCCCGAGTTCCTGACAGGCCTGCAGCACTGCTATTTCCGGGTTGCGTGTCCATAGGGAGTATTCCGTCTGCAAGGCGGTGATGGGATGGATGGCATGGGCTTTGCGCAAGGTCGCAGCAGAAACTTCACTCAGGCCTATCGTTCGGATAAGCCCCCGTTCGACCAGACGTGACAACTCGCCCACACTGTCCTCAATGGGAACTTTCTTATCCCAGCGATGTAGGTAATACAAGTCAATCACATCTGTTTGCAGGCGACGCAAACTGTCTTCACAATTGCGGCGCAGGGTTTCAGGTCGGCCGTCAATCACACGAACCAGTTTGCCGTCGCCAGCCACATCCACCCCAGCCATGCCCCCCTTGCTGGCCAGCATGAATTCGCTGCGGCGACTGGACAGGGTTTTGCCGATGATCGTCTCACTGACGCCAAACCCATACATGGCCGCCGTATCGTAGTGGGTCACCCCTTGATCCAAAGCCGTCAGCAACAAGCGTTGGGCGTGTTCAGGGGGTGGCGGTTTGCCATAGGCATGGCAGATGTTCATACAGCCCAGACTAACAGCCGAGACTTCAAAAGGGCCAATTTTTCGGGTTTGCATGGTAATGATTCCTACGTCGGCAGTCCTTCAGCACTATCCGATAAAAGACAAGGCCAATAAAGCAATCGAAAGTCAGCCGATAGCTGCGGCCATTGAATTAATTCGCATTCAGCTGGTTTTCCAGATCTTGCATGACCTGGTAACAGGGCAAGACCTGGGCCACGCTGGAATTTGGTTCACGGCCTTCGCGAATTGCCGCAAAAAACTCGCGGTCCTGCAATTCAATGCCGTTCATCGAGACGTCGACCTTGCTGACGTCAATTTTTTCGTTGTAGCCGTTGAACAGGTCGTCATAGCTCGCAATGTAGGTACCCGTGTCACCGATATAGCGGAAAAAAGTTCCCAACGGTCCGTCATTATTGAATGACAGACTCAAGGTACAAATGGCGCCGTTGGCGGCCTTCAGTTGTATCGACATGTCCATGGCAATGCCCAGGCTGGGGTGAATTGGGCCTTGCACCACATGGGCTTGCACAACCGGGCTGCCGCACTGATAAGCAAACAAGTCAATCGTGTGGGCAGCGTGGTGCCAGAGCAAATGATCAGTCCAGCTACGAGGCTGGCCCAATGCGTTCATATTAGTGCGCCGGAAGAAGTAGGTCTGGACATTCAGTTGCTGGATATTGAATTCCCTGGCAACAATTTTTTGATGTACATATTGGTGACTGGGGTTGAAGCGGCGTGTATGCCCTGCCATGGCAACCAGGCCCGTCTCTTTTTGAACCCGGATAATCGCGTCGGCATCCTTGCCGCTGTCAGCCATGGGTATTTCAACCTGAACATGCTTGCCCGCCTTCATGCAGGCAATCGTCTGGGACGCGTGCATCTGGGTGGGTGTACACAAAATCACCGCATCCACCTCCTGAATGGCCAGTGCCTCCTCAAGTTGGGTGGTGACATGGCCAATGCCATATTTGGAAGCCACCTCCTGAGTTGGCTCCAGTCGTCTTCCAACCAGAGAAACCACTTCGACCCCACTGATATTGCGAATGCCATCGAGATGTTTAATCCCAAAAGCTCCAGCACCAGCCAGGGCGACCTTGATAGTTTTCTCTTTACTCATGCGAATCTCCGTGAGTGACCCAACCTGACGATCAGGTGAGGTTTAGGGTTGATTATTCAGAATTAAATGGCCAACAGCGGTATTGGATGCTGGCACATGGTAAAAGCGATGCAACGGTGTGGGTTTGGCGCCACCGGCCAGATCAGCCATCGCACCCCGGGCAATCAGCCACATCACCAACTCAATGCCTTCGGATCCCGCTTCACGCACATACTCAATATGCGGAATATCGGCTGTGGCCTCAGGGTCAGCGATCAGCTTGTCCATCCAGGCGTTATCCCATGCCCGGTTGATCAAGCCAGCCCGCGGACCTTGCAACTGGTGGCTCATGCCACCCGTACCCCAGATGTGCACGTTGAGGGGTTCATCAAAACTTTCAACCGCGCGGCGTATGGCCTTGCCCAATTCAAGACAACGCCGTCCGCTGGGTACTGGGTACTGCACCACGTTGACCGCAAACGGGATCACCGGGCAAGGCCACTCGAAATGCTCCTTCGGCGGTGAGCCACAGACCAGAGACAGCGGTACCGTCAGTCCATGATCTACATCCATCTTGTTGACAATGGTCAGGTCAAAGTCCTGCTGAATCACCGATTGGGCAATGTGGGAAGCCAGTTGTGGATGCCCCTTCACCACCGGCACCGGACGTGGCCCCCACCCTTCATCGGCAGGCTGGTACTGGGCAGCAGTTCCAATGGCAAAGGTAGGAATGATCTCCAGGCTGAAGGCAGTGGCATGATCGTTGAAAACCAGAAACACTACATCAGGCTTGTTGTCCTTCATCCACTGGCGAGAGTATTCGTAACCCTTGAACAGCGGTTGCCAATAAGGCTCCTGCGTCTTGCCCAAATCCATGGCCGCCCCGATGGCAGGCACATGGGATGTAAATACTGAGGCTGTAATTTTGGCCATGAAGTTTCCTCTATCCATCAAACCAGCCGACCGGCACCCGAACCCTGAGGCTGGTGCTGGGGCTGTGCATCACCGTCTTCGCCGACGAAACGATTGCCCTGCACCGAGCGGCCGCCTTGAATCATCATGTCGCGATACTCTTCTTCCGTCATGCCGGTCATGGAACCAGCCATTTGCTGGAAGCTTTTGCCCAGGGTGGCCCCCAACTTGGCTAGAAAATAGATGTTGCCTCCGGTACGCATGCACCAATTGAGGTCTCGGGCCATGACCGCATCCTTCTGTTCTTCGGTCATGGGCCATTCATCCAGATAAGCGCGCTCGTTCGCCTTGAACCGTTCACGGTTATCCGCTTTCATCAGCGACATGCAGAACTGGTTGAGCCAGTAGCCCTTGCGCGATTGTTCGGCATCAAAAATGATGGTGCCGGGAACATCTTGATACGGTTTATCCAAAGCCATGATCAAACCTCCTCAGGCCAATACAAGCGCATCGGGTTGGTCACCAGAAGCTTTTGCTGCAGATCAGCGGTCGGTGCAATGTGAGGAATGAAATCGACCAACAAGCCATCGTCTGGCATATGGTCTTTCAGATTGGGATGGGGCCAGTCGGTACCCCACAGCACTCGGTCCGGAAAATTTTCCACCAAGGTACGGGCGAACGGCACCACATCCCGGTAGGCATGCTGTTCGCCCTGCAGCGCTGCAGGGCCGGTCACGGTCAAGCGTTCAGGACAGCTGACCTTGCTCCAGAAGTTGGTGTGCTCGCGCATCATCTTCATGAACAGACAGAATTCAGGCCCGTCGACCGGCTTTCTGACATCGGGTCGTCCCATGTGATCCACCACCACAGGCGTGGGCAGTGCGGTGAAAAAATCATAAAACTCGGGCAGATCTTGTGCCTCAAAGTAGATCACGATGTGCCAACCCAGGGGTGCCACACGTTCGGCAATTTCCTGCAGGACTTCGCGCGGGGTGGAATCAGCCAGGCGTTTGACAAAATTAAACCGGGTACCACGCACCCCAGCTGCATGCAGGCGCTGCAGTTCTGCATCGGTCACATCCTGGTAGACGGTGGCCACACCGCGCGCCTTATTTTGGGAAGCTTGCAGTGCATCGACCAAGGCTCGGTTATCAGCCCCATGACATGTTGCCTGAACGATCACATTTCTGTCGAACCCCAGATGGTCTCGCAGCGCAAACAGCTGCTCCTTGGACGCATCACAAGGGGTGTATTTGCGTTCGGGCGCATAGGGAAAAACATTGGCAGGGCCAAAAACATGGCAGTGCGAATCCACTGCGCCTGCCGGCAGTTTGAAACGCGGCTTGCTTGGACCGCTGTACCAATCGAGCCAGCCGGGTGTCTTTTGAAACTCCATCGTGTTACCTTTTTATCCAGTGAAGGGTTCAGCGCCATCAATCGGGTTTGATGTTGGCCTCGCGCACCAGGGTGGCATAGCGTTGCCGCTCGGAGCGAATCAGGGCGCCAAATTGTTCGCTGCTCGCGGGCAGCACCTCACCCCCCACAGCGGTCATGCGGGCCTTGACCTCCTGGGTCTGGAGAGCCTTTTGTATTTCGGCATGCAATTTGGCAATTACCGCCTGGGGCGTGGCCGCAGGCGTCACAAATCCGTACCAGACCGAGGCTTCAAAGCCGGGAAAGCCTGATTCGGCAATGGTGGGCGTCTCCGGGAATACTGGGGTGCGATTGGGACTGAGCACCGCCAACACCTTAAGCCGGCCGCTACGGACATGAGGCTGTACCTCCAGGGCATTGACCGCCACCAGGGGCAGCTGCCCGCCGATCACATCTGTGATCGCGGGAGAGCCGCCGCGATAGGGGATGTGCAACAGTGAAATACCGGCAGCACGTTTGAAGAACTCAATGGCCATGTGCGGCGTGGAACCATTGCCAGGACTGGCAAATGAAATATGGCCTGGGCGCGCCTTGGCTGCTGCAATCAACTGGGCGATGGTGGAAAAGGGGGCATTGGCGTTGGCGGCAATGACCACCGGAACACGGCCCACAAGCGACACGGGTTTCAAGTCGCGTTCCGGATCAAAGGGGGCCGGTTGGTAAAGCGAAGGATTGGCAGCAAGGGCATTGGCGGCCAGCATCAGGGTGTAACCATCCGGCGCGGCATCAATCACCTGCTTGACCGCAATATTGGTCCCGGCCCCAGGCTTGTTTTCCACCACGAAGGACTGCCCCAGGCTGGCGGCAAGTGCCTGACCGACCGTTCTGGCGATGGTATCGACGGCACCGCCGGCGGCGTAGCCCACCACGATCTTGACAGGCTTGACCGGGTAGTTCTGTGCCTGGGCGGCTAATCCGCAGAACAGTATCCCGGCCACAAGAAAGTGGAGAGACGATCGAAAAGTATGCAACATAATGGTTCAGACTCCAATGGTTGTTTTAGTTTGCCTCTGGCGCAGCCGTGCCACGCAGTCCGGCCTTGGCAATCGCTTTTTGCAAGTGACCCTCCTCGCGCACCGAGCGGGCAAACCGCATGATGAACGCCTTGCCAGCCTCTCGCCCTTTGGGAATGGCAATGGCCAAATGCTCGGCACCCCAACGACCATTCAAGACACGGGATCCGGCCAGTTCATCAGACATCTGAAACAGAATGCCCTTGTTGGTCGCAAAGGTATGCAACTTGCCTTGCTTCAGCCATTCGGCGGCAACCTTGAGGGTCGGTGCCGGCACAACCTTGGCATGCCTGAACCTGGTTCCCAGAACGCCTTGAGAGGTGCTCCCTTGAGACACACCCACCAGCATGCCCGGCCGATCGATGTCATCGACCGATGTGAGGAGGCTGCCCGCAGGCACCAGGTAGCCCAGTTCCAGGTCAATCAGTGGTTCGCTGAAATCAACCAGCCTGGCACGCGCTGCACTGGCATTGGTAATGGTGAAGTCGATCTTGCCGGCGCGCAGGGCTTCGACCACCTCCGCCACACGCCCGAATTCGACCGGCTCGAACGGCACCTCAAGACGTTGCGCCAATTCGCGGCCGAGGTCATAGCTGACCCCATTTTTCTCGCCGGTTTTGGGATTGATCACCAGTGAAGTCGGACTGCCCAGATACACCCCGACCCGTAGTTTTCCTGTGGGGGCCAGAGTTGACTTCTCTAAGGGCGATGCCTGGGGAGCCTGGGTGGCACATCCCGCCAGCAGGGATGCCGCAGCGAGAAAGGCCAGCAGAAAGCGTCTGTGAAAATTATTCATGGCAAGCTTGGGTAACCATCAGCCAGGTTGCGGCTTAGTCAATGTATTTCAAACCGAGTTTCTCCAAGGGCTGACGGAAGTTGTACATGTCCAGCCCCAATACGCCAGCAGCCAGCTTGGCCCGCTTCTCGCCTTCATTGGCCTCGCGGGCAGCCGCCGCATCCGCCACCTTGCGGACATCGGCTGCATTGACCACCACCACACCATCATCGTCGGCCACGATGGCGTCACCTGGATTGACAATCATCCCAGCACAGACCACCGGAATATTGACCGACCCGAGCGTGGCCTTGATGGTGCCCTTGGCACTGATGGCGCGACTCCAGACCGGAAAATCCATTTCCTTGAGCGTCTTGATGTCACGACAACCGCCGTCAATGATCAAGCCACGTGCACCACGCGCCTTGAAAGAGGTAGCCAGCAAATCGCCAAAGAATCCATCAGTGTTGGGCGAGGACAGCGCGGCCACCACAATATCACCCGGCTGGATCTGCTCGGCCACCACGTGCAGCATCCAGTTGTCACCGGGGTGCAGCAAGACCGTCACCGCAGTGCCGGAAACCTGTGCCCCCGGGTAAATGGGACGCATATAAGACTGCAGCAAACCGATTCGACCTTGAGCTTCATGGACGGTGGCCACACCATATTTGGCCAACTCATCGGTGGCGGCACGGTCGGCGCGCTGTATGTGGCGTTTGACGACGCCCAGGGGTGCATTGAGGCTCATGATTATTTTCCTTTCTGTTTCAAAGCGGTATCGAGCCGGGTGAACACTCGGCGGGCGTTGCCCTCATAGACCTTGTAGCGCTGCTCTTCATTCAGGTGCGGGGTGGCCTGGATATAGCGTTTGGTGTCGTCATAGTACGCACCGGTTTCAGGGTCGATGCCACGCACCGCGCCGATCATCTCGGACGCAAACAAAATGTTGTCCACCGGAATTACCTTGGTCAGCAGGTCGATCCCGGGCTGATGGTAAACGCAGGTGTCGAAATAGATATTCTTGAGCAAGTGCTCTGTGAGCAGCGGCTTCTTCATTTCCTGGGCCAAACCGCGAAAACGACCCCAGTGGTAGGGCGCGGCGCCACCGCCGTGCGGAATGATGAATTTCAGACTTGGAAAGTCCTTGAACAGATCACCCTGGATCAGCTGCATCACCGCCGTGGTGTCAGCGTTGAGGTAGTGGGCGCCGGTGGTGTGGAAACAGGCATTGCAACTGGTCGAGACATGGACCATGGCGGGAATGTCGTACTCCACCATCTTCTCGTAGATCGGGTACCAGTGGCGATCGGTCAGGGGCGGGCTAGTCCAATGGCCGCCGCTCGGGTCGGGGTTGAGGTTGATGCCCACCTGACCATAGTCCCGCACACACCGCTCCAGCTCAGGAAGACAAGTCTTAGGATCAACGCCCGGGCTTTGTGGCAGCATGGCCGCTCCCACAAAATGATCCGGGAAAAGTTGGGTCACCCGGTACACCAACTCATTGCAGATCGCAGCCCAGGTGGAGGACACATTGAAGTCCCCAATATGGTGGGCCATGAAACTGGCCCGTGGGCTGAAGATGGTGAGGTCTGAACCACGCTCTTTCATCAGCCGCAGCTGGTTGGTTTCAATGGCCTCTCGTAATTCATCGTCGCTGATCTTCAGTTCACTGGCCTTGGGCATCTGGGCCGGGTCCTTGATACCGGCAATTTGCTGGTTGCGCCAGTTCTCCAGCGCTTTGGGGGCCGTGGTGAAGTGGCCGTGGCAGTCGATGATCATGGGGGATTTTTTCATTACACGCTCCAGTAAATCGCAAGAAAGTCAGGTCGGGTCCATGCCCAATTTTTTTTTGATCGCTGCGGTTTGAGGTGACGTCAGAAAGGCCAACAGCGCCTTGGCAGCATCAACCTGCCCGCTGGCGGTGCACACACCGCCGGAAAAGGTGGTCACAACCTGGATACTGTCAGGCAAGGGCCCCAGAATCGTGATGCCCTTCAGGGGTAGCAGCTCGCTCAATTGCTGAAAGCCCAATTCAGCCCGTCCTTCGGCCACCAGGGATCCCACCGGAGTGCCCGGGGGAGGCACTACGATCTTGTGCTTGATCTGCTCGGCGATGCCCCACTGCTCAAAAAGCCAGGCCAGCGCAACACCACTGGGACCGGTGGAATAACTGATGCTTTGCGCCGACAGGACAGCGGCTTTGACGGCACGCTCACTGGAAATGTCCGGTTGGCTGGCAGCTTGTCGCACGGCCACAGCCACCCCCGACAGCACCAGATCGACCCTGCTGCCTGGTAGGACCTGCCCGGAGGCGATCAGTTTGTCGATGACCTCGCTATCGAGCACTACTACATCAAAGGGCTCACCGGCTTGTACCCGCTTGGCGGCCAACACACCCCCGACCGCTTCTAGCACGACTTGGGCTGAGCCTTGGGTTTGATAGCTTGCAAAAAGTTCTGTCAACAACAGACGGGTTGCCATAGAGGAAATGCATTTAATTTCAGTGCTCATGGCTAGCGCATGCTCCGGTCTGTTGAGAATCCAAAACCTTGAATTGTGACAAGGACAGGGGTCGCACACCATCAAAGTTATTCACTATCAGATATAACACTTCGGCATAATAAGTAAGTTGCTATTCAAAACTACTATGGATCTGAAACAATTGGAGTACTTTGTTCGGGTTGCCGAGTTGGGTAGTTTTACCCGGGCTTCAGGCGTGCTCAACATTGCGCAACCCGCTCTGAGCCGTCAGGTGCGTCAACTCGAAGTCGAGCTTAGACAAAACCTGCTCCTTCGCAATGGGCGCGGGGTGACGACGACAGAGGCCGGAAAAATGCTGCTGGAACATGGGCGGGGCATCCTTCATCAGGTTTCACGGGCGCATGAGGATCTGGGCCGGGTAGGTGGGGCTCTCGCCGGTCGGGTGGCCGTTGGCCTACCCCCCAGCATCGGAAGGATTCTGGCCGTGCCGCTGACCCGTGCATTCCGAAAGCGCCTGCCCAATGCCTCCCTGTCGATCAGCGAGGGGCTCACCCTGAACATGCAAGAGTGGTTGATGACGGGAAGATTGGACATTGCCCTGCTCTATAACCCCCCTGCCTCGCCTGATATTGAGGTGCGCCCACTGATGGACGAGGGGCTTTTTCTGATCAGCCGAAGTGAGCATGAACAAGTCAAGGCGTCTATAACACTGCGACAGATTTCCATGTTGCCGCTTGTGATACCAAGCCGCCCCAATGCCATCCGAATGGCCGTTGAAACACGCATGGCCGCCCTTGGCTGCAAACCCATGATCAGCCTTGAAATTGATGGCGTTGCCGCTATTCTGGATCTGGTGGCCGATGGCGCAGGACACGCCATCCTTCCTCGTTATGCCTTGGCCATGGCATCCAATCCCAACACTTTCACAGTGCGCTCGATCAGCAACCCCCAACTATCGAGCCAACTGGTGCTTGCCACAGCGTCAGGACGTACCACCACCCTGACCCAGCAAGCCATGAGCCAGCTGCTGGCAGAGGTCACGCTGCAAACTCTGAGCCCGTCAAGGGCAAAAACTGCGCGGCCGGCCAGGCCTGACCCAAAAGACATTGCTGCTTAACTTGAGCCCTGATGAGACGGAGCAAGGAGCTTCAGTCCGCCTGTCTTGCGTGCTTCAGAAGACGGTCGGCATAGTCCTGCCAGGGAGCGTCCTTGGCAAGGCCGTCAAACACGCCTTGGGATGATTGCCGCGCCACCCAGGCCTGTTTGTCAGCAGTGGCAGAGGTCATGAAGGGCGAGAAACCGCTTTCGGCCACCGTATTGGCCGATTCACGCATTTCCTCAGCCCGCCGCTTGCCATGCTGCGTAACACGGCTGAAAAAGTAAGCCCCCTGCGCTGTCCAGTCAACGCCCGGAAAGGTTTCGTAAAGGGTTGGAATCATGTAATCTTCTACGCCATAGGCGCGTGCTGTGGTGTAGCTTTCAATCACCAGGGCTTCCAGTCCCTTAATCATGACGCTGCGACACATCTTGATCGCAGAGGCGACACCCACCTTCTCTGAGACGGTGCTGGCATCCATACCCCATGACACCAGCAGATGAGCCACCTCAACCGCCCTGGCACCGCCCAATAGCATAGGCACCTTGATACCGTAGGGCGGCACGGACGTCATGACGCCCGCCTCGACATAATGGCCCCCAGCGTTTTCGATCAGCAGCGCGCACTGGGCCTTGGTGCCAGGCGAAGCAGAATTCAGATCCAGGAAAAAAGTACCGGGCTGAATATGCCGAGAAGCTTCTTAGGCTACCGCAAGCGTATTGGAGGCCGTCACTGCGGACATCAGGATGGTGGCCCTAGAACTCAAGTCAGCCACCGAGTCGCAAGGCTGAACACCCTGAGCGCTGGCAAACGCGCGTTCTTCTGGCCCCAGTGCAGGGTCATTGAATTTTGTGTCCCATGCACCAACCCAATTTGCAGTTTTAATCCGCAAACCACTGGCAAAAATTTTGCCAACCTCGCCATGGCCGACCAGGCCGATCTTGAATTCCATTGAATACCGTCCCGATAGGTACTGATTACTGCTTGGGAATGTTGGCTCGCTGAATGACCTCTCCCCAGCGTTTGATTTCGCTGACAAGGAACTCCTGGGCCTGCTTGGAAGAGGACGCCTTGGCATCGACGCCCAGTTCTGCCAGTCGATTTCTGACTTCTGGAGAATTGACGGCAGCAATAATTTGCTGGTTAAGTTTGTCGACAACTTCCTTGGGAGTTTTGGAAGGGACAGCCAAGGCATTCCAGGAGGTAGCGACATAGTCGGGTAGGCCACTTTCCTTGGCGGTTGGCACCATAGGCAACAAAGCGGAACGTTTTTCACTGGTCACAGCCAAGGCCTGCAGTGCCCCTCCCTTGATCTGGCCAATCACTGGCGCAAGGATTTCGACTGCGGCATCAATTTGACCGCCCCGCAGAGCGTTCACCAAGGCAGGCGTCCCATTGAATGGAACAATCTGCATATCCACCCCGGCATTTGATTTGAACAGCTCAGCAGCCAGATTTTGTGTGCTGCCGATATTGACGCTGCCCAGATTGAGCTTGCCCGGATTTTTGCGGGCATAGTCCAGCAGTTCTTCCAAGGTCTTGAAGCGTGACCCGGTAGCGGTGACGATGGCGATGTCAAAAAACCCCAGGGTCGAAGCTGGTGTGAAGTCGCGCACCATATCAAAGGGCAAGGTCTTGAATAAATTGGCAGTGACGGCGCTTCCGTTGGACATCAACAGCATGGTGTGCCCATCGGGCTCTGACTTGGCCACCAGATCAGACGCCGCAATGCCACCAGCCCCTGGCTTGTTTTCAATGACGACCGGTTGACCCATGGACTGGCTAAGCTTTTGAGCCACTGTTCGAGCCGTCAAGTCGGCCACCCCTCCAGGTCCAAACGGCACAACGATTTTCATGGGCTTGGTCGGATAGGCCTGAGCCCAAGCCGGGGGCGTCAACAAGAGAGCGACCAGAAATTTGAGTGCCAAGCCAAGAATGGTTGAGTTTTTCATGAAAATGCTCCTGAATAAATTATTTCGAACACAAGAGAATAAGGTCTAACGTGCTACACCCAGCAGTCGATCGAGCAGTTCGGGTTGGCTTTTCAGCTCTGTGGCGTCGCTGGCGTGGACGATCGTGCCACGGTCCAGTACAGCGGCCCGGTCTGAAATGGAAAGAATCAGTTGGGGATGCTGTTCAACAATGATGGCCGACAGACCCTCCTCCCGGGTGATGCGTCTGATTGCGCGCAAGAGCTCCTGCACAATGATGGGTGCGAGGCCCTCCAGCGGCTCATCCAGCAACAAGAGTTTGGGATTGAGAACCAGCGCGCGTCCCACCGCCAGCATCTGCTGCTCGCCCCCCGAGAGCTGCGTGCCCAGATTGGACTGACGTTCGGCCAGCCTGGGGAACAGCTCGTAAACCCGCGCCGGCGACCAGGCCCCCGGTCGCGCCACGGCGGTTAGGTTTTCGTCCACTGTCAGCGACTTGAAGATGTTGCGCTCCTGCGGTACCCAACCAATGCCGGCAGCTGCCCGTTCATGCGAAGGCAGACGGCTCAAGTCCTTGCCAGCCAGGAAGATGTTGCCGCCGTGTTGCCTGGTGGCCCCAGCCAAGGTGTTGATGAAGGTCGTCTTTCCAGTACCGTTTCGACCCAGCAACGCCAGAGTCTGCCCCTGCTCCAGCAGCAGTGACACATCATGAAGCACCACGGCTTCACCGTAACCAGCGCTTAAATTCTCAACCCGCAGTAGCTCGCTCATTGAACTGCCCCGATGCCCAATGCCACCTGCTCATCACTTTCACCTGGACCACCATCACCAAGGTAAACCGCTTTCACTTGTGGGTCAGCTGCAATTACGTCCGGATCGCCTTCGGTCAATACCGCGCCATTGACCAATACCGTCACCCGACGCGCAAAACTGAAGACCAGATCCATATCGTGTTCAATCAACAGCACGGACACCTCTTGCGGCAGGTTAGCCACCGTCTGCAGTAGCTCCTCCCGCTCTCCTGCGGGCACGCCAGCCACCGGCTCGTCCAGCAAGAGGACCCGCGGTTCACAAGCCAGGGCTATGGCAATTTCGAGCAAACGACGCTTGCCGTAGGCCAGTTGGTGCGTGGGTTGGCCCATCACTTCAGCCAGATGAAACTGCTCCAGCAACTGCTGGCAGCGATCGGTGACTTGCATGTTGTGCCCCAGGGCTTGCCACCATCTCGCGCCCAGGCCCTGATGTTGGGACACCGTCAGCGCCAGCGTTTCAAGCGGGGTCAAACTGTCAAACAACTGGTTGATCTGAAAGGTACGGACCATGCCGCGTCGTACCCGTTGGTGGGGGGCAAGGTGGGTGATGACCTGGTCATCCAGCAGGATCCGGCCTTCGGAGGGCTCCAGCACGCCCGTGAGCAAATTGATCAAGGTGGTCTTACCCGCGCCGTTGGGGCCGATCAGGGCGTGTCTGGCGCCCTGGTGGAGGTCAAGGTTGACCTGCGATGTCGCCACAATGCCGCCAAACCTCTTGACAAGCCCCTGAGCGGACAGCACAACTGTTGTGCTCATGGCCGGCCTCTTTGCAGCCAGGTCCAAGGACGCAACAGGCGGTCACGTCCCACCAGCACCAGCACCACCAGGAACAGGCCGATCCAGAAAGTCCAGTATTGAGGCGTGATAGCAGCAATCCAGTCCTGCATCAACTTGAAGACGACAGCACCCGTGACACCGCCATAAAGCCAACCGGTTCCACCGATCACCAGCAAAAGCATCAGATCGGCCGATCGGTGCAGTTCAAACACATCGATGGAGGCAAAGCTGGTCGTCTGAGCCAGCAAGGCGCCCGCAGCACCCGCCACACCGGCAGCAACGGTGTAGATGACAACCAGGCGGGATGTGACTGGAATTCCGATGGCAACCGATCGCAATCGATTGTCACGCAGGGCGGTCAGGGTGGCGCCAAACGGCGAGTGAACAAGGCGGCGCGACAACAGGAAAAAAAGCAGTAGCACAGTAAGGGAATACCAAGCCGCAGTTTGCCCATACAAATCAAATTCAAAGCGGCCCAACAGTGGCCCCATGATCACGCCCTGCAGTCCATCAGCGCCTCCTGTCAGCCAATCGAGCTTGTTGGCCAATTCCATCAGGATCAAGGCGACTCCCAGGGTGACCATCAAGCGGGTCAGGTCGGTCCCGCGCATGATGGTCAACGAGCAGACTGCCCCCAACAGCGTTGACACCAGAATGGCGAAAATCATTCCCACCAGTGGGTCCGGCATGACCAGCTTGGCAAAGAGGGCTGCTGAATAAGCCCCCATCCCAAAAAATGCGGCATGGCCCAGCGACACAATGCCCGCATAGCCAAGCACCAGGTCAAGGGAGACAGCAAACAAAGCCACAATGGCTATTTCATTGATGATCAGGGCGTGACCAGAAAGCAGCCAGGGAGAGGCCAGGGCCAAAGGCCAGAAGACAAACTCCCAAAGCCGCCACCGACGGGCTCGCTCCAAGGATTTAAAGGCTTGACTCACCGACTAGAACCTTTGCGGACAAAAAGGCCTTGGGGACGCCACATCAGGATCACGATCATCAAAAAATAAACGATGAAGGCGCCAAACTTGGGGATGTAGTACTTGCCAGCCACATCGGCGATGCCCAAAAGCAGCGCCGCCAATAACGGCCCGGTGATGGATGAGGTGCCACCAACAGCCACCACGATCAGAAAATAGATCATGAATTTCAGCGGGAAAGTTGGGTCCAGTCCAAGAACTTCAGTCCCCAATGCGCCACCCAGTCCCGCCAGGCCCGACCCCACTGCGAAGGTGGAAAGAAACACCAGGTTGACGTTGATGCCCAGCCCGGCCGCCACGCGCTGATCATCGACAGAGGCTCTCAGGCGACTGCCAAAACGGGTACTGCTCAATATGTATTGCAAACCTATCGTCAAAGCAGCACAGATCAGGATAATGAAAAGACGGTAGTGCCCCATACCCAGCGTCCATGCACCCTGACCAACCTCGGTTCGTCCTTTGAGCCAATCAGGCAATTGAATGATCTGCTGCGTCGAACCCATGAAATAGTCCATGGCTGCCACCGCCATGAAGGTCAGCCCAATGGAAAAAAGAACCTGCTCAAGGTGCGGTTTTTTGTACATGGGGCGGTACAAGGTGACTTCAAGCAAGGCACCCAGCAGAGCCGGCAAGGCAAAAGCCAGGGGCAAGCAGAAAAGAAAGGGAAGATCCAAGCGCTGCATCAACAGGATGGTGGTATAGCCGCCAACCATGGCAAAGGCGCCATGCGCCAGGTTGATGAAATTCATCAACCCCATCGTGACCGAAAGACCCACTGCCAGAATGAAGAGCAGCATGCCGTAGGCCACGCCGTCAAACAGGATCGTCAGCATGGCTTGTTAGGGAGAGACACAAAAAAATACGACCATGCTTCGCCACCGGCTAGGCACAGTCGTCACACAGACAGTGTTATTTCGCTTTGCCTGGATCTTTTACGTCTTTGAGGACGTCAAACTCCACATTCCAGAGCTGTCCCTGCTTCTTTTCGACTTTGCGCAAATACATGTTGTGGACCACATCACGGGTCTGCGCATCAATGAACATGGGGCCCCTGGGGCTCTCAAAGATCTGCCCTTTCATGGCTGCCAGCAGCGCGTCGCCACCGCCCTGTCCCTTGGTCACCTTAAGCGCTTCATAAATCACGCGCATGCCGTCGTAACCTCCAACGGCCATAAAGTTGGGCCGCAAACCCTTGTTGGCCTTCTGGAATGCATCAACAAACTTTTTGTTGGCTGCAGACTGGTGATAGGTGGAGTAATGGTGGGCGGTCATGACGCCAATGGCGCCATCGCCCATGTCGTTGAGCTGGTCGTCATCGGTAATGTCACCGGTACCGATCAGCTTGATGCCGGCCTTATCCATTCCGCGCTCCAGGAACTGTTTCATCACTGCGGCACCCGCGCCCGAAGGCACGAACACGAAGAGGGCATCGGGTTTGATGTCACGCACCTTTTGCAGGAAGGGGGCGAAGTCGGGGTTACGCATCGGCACCCGCAGGGCATCGACCACTTGTCCGCCATTCAAGGCAAAGCGCTCCTTGAAATATTTCTCTGCATCGATTCCAGGACCATAGTCACTGACCAGAGTGACCACTTTTTTCATGCCACCCTTGGCAGCAGCCCAATCAGCCACCGATACCGCCGCCTGGGGAATGGTGAAGCTGGT
>JAFMFB010000065.1 GCA_017856435.1 Burkholderiaceae bacterium | reverse complement strand
GCCTACGACGGGCAAGTGGGCCAGCAAGCCTACAGCGCCTCCAAGGCCGGCGTGGTGGGCATGACGCTGCCCATGGCGCGCGACCTGGCTCAACATGGCATCCGCGTCTGTACCATCGCCCCTGGCTTGTTTGCCACGCCCTTGATGAAAACTTTGCCAGAACCAGTGCAACAATCCCTGGCTGAGAGTATTCCCTTCCCCAAGCGATTGGGGCAACCCGAAGAGTTCGCCGATTTGGCGGTCCATATTGTGCAAAACGATCACCTCAATGGCGAAACCATTCGTCTTGATGGTGCCCTGCGAATGGCGCCGCGCTGAAGGTCTCCATGAGTAAAACCGTTGTCTATGAAGTTGAGGTGATGTTTGGGGACTGCGATCCCGCAGGCATCGTCTTCTTTCCGAATTTTTCCAGATGGATGGATGCCTCATCACTCAACTTTTTTGTAAAGTGCGGTGTTCCACCCTGGCGCGAGCTGATCAAGACCCGCGGTATCGTGGGCACCCCCCTGCTGGAAATTCACACCAAATTCAAACGACCCGCCACCTATGGTGAAAAACTCCAAGTTCACACCAGCGTCATTGAATGGCGCGACAAGGTGTTTATTCAGCGTCATGTCGTCAAACGGGGTGATGATGAGATCTGCGAAGGAACTGAAACCCGCGCCTTTGTGATCCATCCCCCGGAAGCCCCGGACCGAATCAAAGCGATACCTGTCCCTGAGGACATCAAGGCGCTTTGTACCTGAGCCATTTTTTCAACCCACCTGCAAAGGAGACACCTCATGAGACCCTTCAAACATCTGCTTGCTGCAGCTGCCTCTCTGGTAGTAGCAGTTGCTGCCCACGCCGATATCACTATTGGCGTGTCCCTGTCGCTGACAGGCGGGGGCGCGGCTTTGGGCCTGCCCATGCAGACCATGATCAATTCGTTCCCTAAAACCCTTGCCGGCGAGAAGGTCAACCTGATCGTGCTGGACGATGCGTCTGACCCCGGCAAGGCGGCTCAAAACGCGCGCCGCTTTGTGACGCAAGACAAGGTCGATGTTATTTTTGGCGCCAACCTGACACCCACCAGTTCTGCGATCTCGCCAATCGCCACAGAAGCCAAGACTGTGCAAATTGCGGGCTCACCCACCAAGGATGGCCCCTTCGTCTTTGTGCTGCCGCAGGGCTTCAATGTCATGGCCCACGCCATGATGGAGCACATCAAAGCCAAGGGCGTCAAATCGCTCGGATTCATTGGCTATGCCGATGGCTACGGCGAAGGCTGGCTTAAGGCCATGGAGCCCATGCTCAAAGCCGCCAACATCAAACTGGTTGGCGTTGAGCGTTTTGCCCGCACCGATACCAGCGTGACGCCCCAGGCTCTCAAACTGGTTTCTGCCAATCCTGATGCCATTCTGGTTGTTGCCTCCGGCTCAATTGCCCCAATGCCTGAAATCGCGCTGCGTGAGCGGGGTTACAAAGGCCTGATGTACCAGACCCATGGTGCCGCCAGCCCCGACCTGATTCGCATTGGTGGCAAGACCGTGGAAGGAACTTACGTTGTTTCCGGCCCGGCCATTTTTGCCGGTGAACTGCCTGATAGCCACCCGTCCAAACAAGCCTCCGTGGACTTTGCCAAAAAGTACCAGGAGTTGACCGGAAAGCCCGGATTGAGCCCATTTGCTGGTCACGCCAACGATTTCATTCTTGTCATGCAAAAAGCCGTTCCGATGGCACTGAAGAAGGCCAAGCCTGGCACCACCGAGTTCCGGCTCGCCTTGCTTGATGCACTCAACACCATGGGCAGAACCGTCATTTCCCACGGCGTCATGAACTGGAACAAAGACGATCACTGGGGCTATACCAACGAGACCGGCATCATGATCATGGTCAAGGACGGAAAGTTCCAGGTCCAGAAGTAAGACGTTCTTTCACACGGGCACGAATTCACAATGGATTTCACCATTGCCGGCATGCTGGCCGTTGACGGCCTGACCAACGGAGCCATCTATGCTCTGCTGGGTCTCGCCACCGTCATGGTGTTTGCCGTAACCCGTGTGATTTTCATTCCCCAGGGTGAGTTTGTTGCGTTTGGCGCCCTCACCCTGGCCATGTTTCTCAACCGCACGATTCCTGGCACGGTATGGCTTCTGCTGATCATGGCAATTGTTGTCGCCTTGCAGGAACTGACCGCATCCATTCGAACTGGCGCATCCTTGCGAACCCTCAGCCGGGCCACGCTCACGCCCCTGCTTGTACCCTTGGTGCTTTGCGGCTTGTCTGCCTGGCTGGCACCCCGCGACATCCCCATGTGGTCCCAAGTGCTGCTCAGTCTGGCCTTGGTCACCGCCATGGGCCCCTTGCTCTACCGACTGGCTTACCAGTCCCTTGAGTCGTCCACGCCGCTGGTTCTGCTGATTGTCTCGGTGGGCGTGCACTTTGCTCTGACTGGCCTGGCCCTTCTGTTTTTTGGTCCGGAAGGTTATCGAAACCCAAGCTTCTGGGATGAACGCTTTGCTGTGGCAGGCATTCCTTTCAGTGGTCAGGCTCTGATTATTTTTGGCGCAGCGCTAGTTTTTATCATCCTTCTCTGGTTTTTCTTTGGCAACACCCTGTCTGGCAAGGCCCTACGTGCCACGGCGATCAACCGCAATGGTGCGCGACTGATGGGAATTTCAAGCAACACCGCCGGCCAGCTGACCTTCACGCTGGCAGCCTTCATTGGTGCGCTCTCGGGCTTGTTGATCGGCCCGACCACCACAGTGCTGTTCGACTCCGGGTTTTTGATCGGCCTCAAAGGTTTTGTCGCTGCTGTGATTGCTGGCCTTGCCAGTTACCCTGGCGCCCTGGTTGTGGCCCTGGGAGTCGGACTGGTCGAGGCCTTCAGCTCTTTTTGGGCCAGCGCGTTCAAGGAAGTGGTCGTCTTTGCCCTGATCCTGCCCGCCCTGTGGTTGCGCTCCCGTCATGCTGTTGACGATGAAGAGGACCATTGACATGCGGCATCTGCGTTCTCACAGCTTGTGGTTGATTCTTGCAGCCATTGTGGCAACCTCTTTATTGCCATTACCCGCATTTTGGATCGCTCAGCTCAACTACATTGGCCTGTTTGCCCTCACCACACTCGGCCTGGTCTTGCTGACCGGCGTTGCCGGTCTTACCTCCTTTGGCCAGGCAGCTTTTGTGGGAATTGGTGCCTACACCGCTGCCTGGTGTGCACTCAACCTGGCTTGGCCGCCCTTGGTGACGCTGTTGCTGGGTGTTTTGATCACCACCGCTAGCGCCTGGGTGATTGGCCGTATCACCTTGCGGCTGTCGGGTCACTACCTGCCGCTGGCAACCATCGCCTGGGGTTTGTCGCTGTACTACCTCATGGGGAATATTGATGCCCTTGGAAAATACGACGGCCTGATTGGTCTGAAAAGCCTGACCCTGCTGGGTCAGGAAATTGGTCAGGGGCGCGGATTTTTCGCTGTCTGTTGGATTCTTCTCTGGCTTGCCACCGCCGCTCTGACCCTATTGCTGGATTCTCGACCGGGACGGGCCATTCGGGCACTCAAGGACGGGCGTCAAATGGCCGAAGCCATGGGGGTGGACACCTTCCGCTACAAGGTGACAGTTTTTTTGATTTCTGCCATTCTGGCCAGTGTTTCCGGCTGGCTACTGGCCTACTACCAGCGCGCCGTCAACCCGTCGGCCTTTGGTCTGAAGTGGGGTATTGAATTTCTGTTCATGGCCGTGGTCGGTGGTGTCAATCAATTGTGGGGCGCCTGGTTGGGTGCAGGGGTCGTTCGCCTGCTGGATGAGCAATTGCAAACCTGGCTACCCAGCCTGCTGGGCGCCAGCGGCAGCTTTGAGATCATCATCTTTGGCGTGCTGCTGGTGCTGATTCTGAAATACCGCCCGGAGGGTCTTTGGTCATGGGTTCGGCAATTCCTGGGCAACCAACAGCTCGAACGCACCTGGGACCTGGCGCCGCCCCTACCCCAACGGGTCAAGCCTGAGAGAGGCGATACGGTTCTGGAGATTCGCTCGGTTCGCAAGTCATTTGGCGGGCTTGTCGCTGTCAACGACATCAGCTTTCAAGTCAAGGCCGGTCAGATCATGGGTCTGATTGGCCCTAACGGGGCTGGCAAGTCCACCACCTTCAACCTCATCACCGGGACCTTGCCATTGACCTCGGGCGAGGTGATCTTCAACCACCATCCGGTACATGGCCTCCATGCGCGCGACATTGCAAAACTGGGTTTGATGCGTACCTTTCAGCATGTCAAGATGATTTCCGACATGAGCGTGCTTGAGAATGTGGCGCTAGGGGCCCATACCCGCGGCAGCTGCGACGTCTGGTCATCCGTGCTGCGTCGTAACCGAAGCGAGGAAAGCGCCATCATGGCCGAAGCCGAACGACAAATAAAGCGTGTGGGCTTGGGCGACTGGGTGCATGAGCAGGCCGCCAATCTGCCTATGGGCAAGCAGCGCCTGATGGAGATCGCCAGAGCCCTGTGTGCCGACCCCAGCGTACTCCTGCTGGACGAACCTGCTGCCGGCTTGCGCCATGCTGAAAAACGAGAGCTCTCACAGGTCTTGCGCCAACTGCAATCCGAGGGACTGAGCATATTGCTGGTCGAGCATGACATGGACCTGGTCATGGATGTCTGCGATCGCATCGTCGTCATGGAATTTGGCACCTACCTGACTGAAGGAACGCCAAGCGAAGTGCAACAAGACCCCAAAGTGCGGGCCGCCTACCTGGGCACGGAGCACTGAGCATGAAAGAAACGTTGTTGCGGGTCAAGGATTTGCACGTCGCCTATGGCAAAGCCGAGGTTCTGCATGGCCTGTCATTTGATTTGCATGTCGGTGAAGTGTTGACCATCATCGGCCCCAATGGCGCCGGGAAGACCACCCTGCTCAACAGCCTGATGGGCCTTATGCCCATGCGTGGCGAGGTGCTGCTCAATGGTCAACCCATTCAGGACATGGCATTGGAATCTCGGGTAATGCTGGGCCTGTCCCTCGTACCTGAACGGCGGGAGCTATTTGGCTCCATGCCGGTTCACGACAACCTGCTGCTGGGAGCTTATTCGCGCATGCGTCGGGGGGAGCGTAACTGGCAGGACGAACTCGAATATGTTTACCGGCTGTTCCCCCGCCTGAAGGAGCGCAGTCGCCAGAAAGCAGGCACGCTGTCGGGCGGTGAACGACAGATGCTTGCAGTGGGTCGCGCGCTCATGGCCAAGCCCAGCATCCTCATGCTGGATGAACCCAGTCTGGGGCTGGCACCCCTGATCGTCAAAGAGATTTTTTCGATCCTTGCCAAGCTCAAGTCAGAAGGCGTCACCATCATTCTGGTTGAGCAGAATGCCCGCGCCGCCCTGCAGGTGGCCGACCACGCCTTTGTCCTGGAAATGGGTGAGTTTGGCCTGCAGGGGCCTGCGACTCAGCTGGCGCAGGATAGCCGGGTCATTGACACCTACCTGGGCCCCTCCAAGTAAGCAGCTCACGACGCACCATGTCCGGCTATGACCCTCGCATTGACGAGATGTACTTTTTGCTTTCAGAGGTTCTGCATGGGCCAAGCGAGCTTGCCCGTCTGAAACCTTTCGCAGAGCTGGATGCCGATCTGATTCTTCAAATTCTTGAGGAAGCTGGAAAATTTGTTCGCGGGGTTATCGCACCGCTGAGTCAGACTGGTGACGCTGTGGGCGCCCGCTGGCACGATGGCGACGTTACCATGCCCCCTGGTTTCAAAGAGGCCTACCAGGCTTTCTGGACCGCAGGCTGGCCAGCCCTGGCAACCCAGGTCGAAGATGGCGGGCAAGGCCTGCCCAGCGTGCTTGAGGCCCTGCTCTACGAAATGCTTTCGGCGGCCAACCATGGGTGGACCATGGCGCCAGGTCTTCTGCATGGCGCTTACGAATGCATCAAGCATCACGCCAGCGATCAACTCAAATCGGAGTACCTGGAAAAACTGGCCACTGGCCAATGGCTAGCCACCATGTGCCTGACCGAACCCCAGGCCGGTTCAGATCTGGGACTGTGCAGCACGCGGGCCAATCCCACCGCGGATGGTCGCTATACCCTGACTGGCACCAAAATCTTCATCTCGGGTGGCGAACATGACCTGACCGACAACATCGTCCACCTGGTGCTGGCACGCTTGCCCGACTCACCGCCTGGCCCCAAAGGCCTGTCCCTGTTTCTGGTTCCCAAGTTTTACCCTGATGGCTCTCGCAGTGCCGTGCAATGTGAGCGGATCGAAGAAAAAATGGGGCTCCATGGCAGTCCTACCTGCGTCCTTCGATTTGAAGAGGCTGCCAGCTGGTTGGTGGGTGAGCCAGGGCGTGGCTTGAATGCCATGTTTGTGATGATGAATGCAGCGCGTCTGCATGTGGCCCTTCAAGGCATTGGCCTGCTGGACGCCGCCTGGCAAATCGCCGATGCCTATGCGCGCGAGCGCCACCAAATGCGCGCGCCAGGCAAACGCACCCCTTCAAAAAATGCCGACCCGATCGCCGAGCACCCCGCTATTGGCCGCATTCTCAATACCCAGCGCGCCTGGATCGATGCAGGTCGTACGCTAGCCTATAAGACGGCGATCGAACTAGACCGGATCCGATACGGTACCCCCGCTGCCAGGGAGTTTGCCCAAAACTGGTGCGCGCTGGTCACGCCAGTCATGAAGTCCGCGTTCACCCAGCAGGCTTTTCACGGAGGCAGCGAATGCCTGCAGGTCCTGGGTGGCCATGGCTACATCCGGGAATGGGGCATCGAGCAGATCATTCGCGACGCTCGGGTGACCATGATTTATGAGGGCACCAACGAAATTCAGGCGATCGACCTGCTGGTCAGAAAAGTACTTGCCGATGATGGAAAAGGGCTGGAGGGGGTGCTTGACTTTTTGGCAGCCGACCGGCCCGCCGAATTGCCTGGTCGCGCCCGTGCGGCACAACGAATTGACGCGATGCGAGACATCACCCGCCAGATCATCCATCTTGCCCCTGCCAATGCCGAACTGCCCTACCAGATTGCTGATGACTATCTTCGAGCCTTTGCCCTCATTTTGCTTGAATGGTCATGGATTCGAATTGGTGCGACGGTCAACGCCGACCCCGCGCGTGATTTGCCGCGCTGGCGAGAACCTGCGACAGCATTTGAGCAGTGGGTCATGCCCGAGTTTCAGATGCGCCTGAGCATCATTGAACATCAATTTGGTTTAGTTACAACCTGAGATTCATAAGCCATGCCCAAAACACGCATGACGCCCAAGTCAACCGCTGCGGAATTGACTCTTGACGGCTCTGAAGAAGATTCTGCCAAAGACCTATCGATTGATCGGGTCGACACATCCTATCTTCAGACGCTATTGGGCTACAACGCTCGGCGTGCTGCCCTGGCGATCATTGAAAAATTTATTGAGGGCATGGCCTCCTACGACTTACGGCCCGTTGATTTTTCGATTCTCTCCGTCATCCACCACAACCCGGGCGTGACTTCGAGACAACTCAGCCATGCCCTGGGAATCCAACCGCCCAATTTGGTGGGCCTGATCAACCGCCTGCAACAACGTGGATTGATTTCACGACTACCCCACCCGCATGACGGCCGCGCCATGGGACTGCACCTCACCCCTAGTGGCAAAGTCATGACCAAGGAAGCTGAAAAAGTCACTATTGCGCTAGAAAAGAAATCAACTGCACAAATCACCCCGGCTGAAAGATCCCAACTCATACGGATTCTTTCAAAAATTTACAGTTAAGATACCGTTTCTTAGGGCCATGAACAGCGATCATCAACCAATAAATCGCTGAGACTCTATCCGTATGGCCCCTATTCCGAGGTCGATATTCAATTTAGCAATAAGGAAACCTCAGTATGACCAATTCACCCTCAGGGCTCAAGTTTGAAGACACCAAAACCGGCACCGGTGAGGCCGCTTCATCCGGTGACCAAGTAACCGTGCATTACACCGGCTGGCTGTGGGAAGATGACCAGCAAGGCCGTAAATTTGACAGCAGCCGTGACCGCAATGACCCCTTCAGGTTCACCCTGGGCGCCGGCCAGGTCATCCCCGGCTGGGATGAGGGCGTCTGCGGGATGCTCCCCGGCGGCTGTCGCACCCTGATTATCCCGCCCCACCTGGCCTACGGCGAGTACGGTGCCGGTGGCGTGATCCCTCCCATGGCGACCCTGAAATTCGATATTGAACTTATCAGCCTGGGCTAACCCCCTCAGCCCCTTGAAATCTCTTCGATTGCCCCCATCTGGGGGCTTCGTTATTTAAAGTTAGCCTATTTTGCATATGTCTGAAACAACACCTTCTCCCGCCAATTCGGAGACTGAGGCACAAGAGACTCGCCCCCATCAACCTGAAGCCGAACCGGGCTTGGGCAGTGAGCTGGCTCAATTGCAGTCCGAATTGGCCGACCTCAAGGCCAAAAGTGCCGATCTGGCAGACCAATACCTGCGTGCCAAGGCCGAAGCTGAAAATGCCCGCCGCCGCGCGGAAGATGAAATATCCAAGGCCCGCAAATTTGCCATTGATTCGTTTGCCGAGAGTCTGCTCCCGGTGACGGACAGCCTGGAAGCCGGTCTGGCCATCAAGGATGCCAGCATCGAGCAGATCACCGAGGGGGCGCAGGCCACCCTCAGGCAATTGCTGTCCGCCCTTGAGCGCAACAAGGTTGTAGCCATCAAGCCCGAGGCGGGTACCAAGTTTGACCCCAATTTGCACCAGGCCATCAGCATGGTGAGCTCAGAGCAAGAGGCCAATACGGTCGTCAGCCTGCTGCAAAAGGGCTACACCATCGCAGACCGGGTGCTTCGCCCCGCGTTGGTGACCGTGGCAGCGCCTAAATAAATAGCCGGGGGCTTGAAACCCGCAAACCGCACCTCACCTAAGTCATAACAAAATTTTCAGTATTACAGGAGTTAAGCATGGGCAAAATCATCGGTATCGACCTTGGCACCACCAACAGCTGCGTGGCCATCATGGAGGGCAACAACACCAAGGTGATTGAAAACGCAGAGGGCGCTCGCACCACCCCGTCCATCATCGCCTACCAGGAGGATGGCGAAGTGCTGGTTGGCGCCTCCGCCAAGCGCCAGGCAGTGACCAACCCCAAGAACACCCTGTACGCCGTAAAACGACTGATTGGCCGCAAGTTTGAGGAAAAGGAAGTCCAGAAGGACATCAACCTCATGCCCTACACCATTGCCAAGGCTGACAACGGTGACGCCTGGGTGCAGGT